>JAFUUV010000022.1 GCA_017471345.1 Ruminococcus sp. | reverse complement strand
GTGTTTGCTGCGTATCTGCTCTCTCTGCTTTTCAGAAGCCTTACAAAGAAGGGGAAGAGAAAATCAGCGCTGCTGTAGTGCTCAACGCTTAACGCCTTCAAGGGACGCGGCGCACGCCTATCCCGCAACATAAAGTCGTATCATGCACATTTTTTCGGTCATTTTCAATTTCTCAAAACTGCGTCAGATTTTATTCTTCGTTTAAGTATCATTTAAGCTTCTTTTAAGCTTTCTGCTCTAAAATGAAAATGCAAAGGATTCTGTCGTATTTGGCTTTTGACAGAATCAAATAATGAGAGGAGTGTACTTATGACGAAAAAATTTTTATCCATCCTGCTGGCGCTTTCGCTGGTGCTCACCTTCACCGTTTCCGCGGCGGCGGCAACGGCTGACGAACTTTCGTCTGTGGGTGTGACAGTCGAGCAGAGTGCGGCGCTGACCTTTTCAAACAGCGGCATTACCGAAACCTCCGCCGGCAGCGGCTACACCATCGACGGCACCACGCTGACCATCACAACGGCAGGCACCTACCGTATCAGCGGCACCTGCTCCGAGGGTACGGTGATTGTCAGCAAGGGACTGAGCAACGTCACGTTGATTTTAGATCATCTGACGCTTGCGTCTTCCTCAACAGCGCCGATTGTCGTGAAAAAATCGGCGACTGTCAACATTCATTTAGTGGGAACCTCCACCCTGACCGACAACGAGAATCCCGCGAACGAAACGTCCTCCGATATCACCGTTGCCGAAGCCTTTGAGGGCGCGGCAGTTAAGGTGAAAAGCGGCTCTGCTGTGACCTTCTGCGGCGACGGTAATCTGAATGTCGTAGCCAACGCGAAGAACGGGATCAAAGGCGGCGCGACCGCAAGTTTGATTTTTAACCAGAGCGGCAAAATTACTGTCAGCGGCAACGCAAAGTATTACGGCGCCACCACCTCCGGCGCGGCGGTCAACAATGGTATCGGCTGTGACGGCAGCATTGTATTCAATCAAGGTACCTATGTGATTAAGGCGGCGAATGACGGCATTAAGAGCGCTCCCGACGCGACGGATGAAACCGAGGGAACGGTTATCGATACCGAATCCGCAGGCACCATCACCATCAACGGCGGCACCTTTGATTTGGACGTGGACGGCGACGGTATCCAAGCGGACACTGCGCTGAACATCAGTGGCGGCACCTTTGACATTCAAACATGGAAGGGCTACAGCGTGTGGAATGACACCCTTGCCAATTCCTACAGCTGCAAGGGCTTAAAGGCTTCGGGTGACCGCGCCGAGGAAGCAGGGCTTGAACCTGCCCTCACTATCACAGGCGGCACCTTTAACTTGAACACAGGCGACGACGCGGTACATTCCGACGCAAATGCCACCGTGACCGGCGGCACCTTCATCATCCGGACAGGTGATGACGGTATGCACGCGGACACCTCATTAACCATCGGCACACAAAACGGCTTTGAACGCGACCCTGATATTACCATCAACAGCTCCTACGAGGGCTTAGAGGGCGGCACAGTCTACATCTATTCCGGACGTCAGTATGTGATTGCAAGCGACGACGGCGTAAACGCGGCAGGCGGCAGCAGCAGCGGAAGCGACCCGGGAGCAGGCGGTGGCAACACGTTTAATCCCGGCGGTGGTCCCGGAGGACGTCCCGGCGGTGGCGGCTTCAATCCCGGCGGCGGTTCATCTGCAACAACAGGCAATTATAACATCTATATCTACGGCGGCGATTTGTATGTCGACTGCAACGGCGACGGTCTGGACTCTAACGGCGGACTGTATCTGTACGGCGGCACGCAGGCTGTATTCAGCATGAAATCCGGCGGCGACAATTCTGCAATTGACGTGGATGGCACCGTTTCGATTCAGGGCGCGACGATTTTCACTGCCGGCACAACCGGCATGGACGGATCGGCGCAGTCGGGCTGGTTTGGCAGCAACCAAAAATATTACGCGAGCAGAACCAGCTATACCGCAGGTAAAATCATCAACACCAAGGCAGGCAGCAGCGTTATTTTAAGCTATGCGCTTCCGAAAGCCGTCAACTACATCATGGCTTCCTATCCGTCAACAGTGTCCTCTAACACGCCTTCCTTTGAAACCGCGACAAGCGTGACCGCGTGCAAGGGTGGTTCATGGAGCCATAGTTGGAATTCCGGCGTTACTTCTAACGGAATTACAACCTACACCTGCACCAAATGCGGCGACACCGAAAAGCAAACCAGTCCCACAACTGCTACCGTTGACGCGTGCGACCATTCGGTAGATCAGGAAGCCGTTGCGGACGAAGGCTACACCGTGACCTTCGCGGGCGACAGCGGCGTCAGCTCCGTCACTGTTTACAACACGCAGGACTACACCGGAGCAAGCGAATCTGTATCGGCAACCGGTACCACTGTTTCACGAAGCAGCGCCACCGGTGAACCTGATTCCACAGGCGACGGTCAGGTGAATTTCACAATTGAAATTGCGGATGGCTACGCGCTCGACAGCGTTTCCGTGACCGCAGGCACTTTTAAGAACATCAAAGGTCCCACCGACACAGGACTTGCCAATACCTACCGTATTACAAAGGTCAGCGCTGACACCACCATCACCATCACCACTGTGCAGTGTGAGCACGGCACAGTCGCTTCCGGCACAACACCTGCGTGGACATGGAGTGACGACTACGGCACGGCAACGCTTTCCTATACTTGCGCGGATTGCGGTAACACCGTCAATGTGGACGGCACCGTGACAAGCGTGCTGACTTCTTCCAATTTAATTACCTTCACGGCAAAGGCGACAATCGGTTCGACGGAATATACCGACACCAAAACCGCCGCGCCCTTCAAGGCGACCTTCAACTGTGATGAAGGCGTGGAAGCTGTCAATGTGTATTATACGCAGGACTATACCACCGCCGATGAAGCAAACGTCACCACCGCCGTTGCGCGCGACAGCGATTCCGGCAATCCGGTTATCACCGGAGACGGTCAAGTCAACTTTGTTGTCGTTCTCAAGGACGGTTACACGCTTGGCTCTGTCACCGCCGACGGCGCTTACAAAAACCTGAAGGACACCGGCGTTGCCAACACCTACCGTGTCACAAAGGTAACCGGTGCGCTGACCGTGACCGTGACAACGGAAAAAAGCGCAGCGTCTGATACAGAAGAAATCCTGATTGGCGACGCCGATCTTGACGGTACCATCACCATAAATGATGTGACGACCATTCAGCGATTCATTGCGGAATTTGAAATCCCCACCGGTAATGCGGTGATAGCGGCAGATGTAGACGGTGACGGCGTCATCTCGATACCGGACGCAACCTGTGTGCAGTTTTATCTTGCGGAATATGCTAACGGTTATGGAAACTGCGGCAAAACCTTCACTACCACCGGTTGAAGCAATGAATTCATGCTCGGCTCGTCGGGATAATCCTTTCAACATCTTTATCAACGGCTTTTGTCTGAGTGTCAGACTAATGATGAAATCTCTTTACAGCAGAGAATAAAAAGAACCGCAGTATTCGGAATGGCCAATACTGCGGTTCTTCAAATATCACCGAAAAAAATGTTTTTTATAACTGTTTTTACCTGCCACATCTGCCCCAAACAAATACCTTGCATCCGTCGGGTATGAACATACACAACAGATACAAGGTACTGTACTCAAGCTATTGAATCGTACACAGGGTGGTGTGAGAGGACGGCTGCGAATCTGTCGGGCAGCCTCCTGCTCAATTTACTTGCTTTGCTTTTTTCGGAAGCACGCTTTGTCAAATTCCGGATTGAAGGCATAGAAGTTCTTTTCGTCGAGCTTATCGGTGAGCAATCGGAGATTTTCACCGAATCGCTGGTAATGCACTACCTCGCGTTCTCTGAGAAAACGAATCGCGTCCTTAACCTCATAATCGTCGCAGAACCGCAGAATATTATCATACGTTGTACGCGCCTTTTGCTCTGCTGCCATATTCTCGTGCAGGTCGGTAATCGCGTCGCCCTTGCTTTGTATATAGGCTGCCGTAAAGGGCGCACCGCCGGCGGATTGGGGATATATGCCGGTAGTGTGATCCACAAAATAATCCTCAAAGCCTGCCGCTTTTATCTGTTCCTCGGTCAGATTTTTGGTGAGCTGATAGACAATGGCGCCAATCATCTCCAAATGATTTAACTCCTCTGTACCGATATCTGTCAAGGTTCCCTTCAGCTCCGGCATCGGCATGGTGAACCGCTGGCTGAGATAGCGCAATGAGGCGCCGAGCTCCCCGTCGGGACCACCATATTGCGTAATGATGATTTTCGCTAACTTTGGGTTGGGGGTTTTGATATTGACAGGGTATTGCAGCTTTTTTTCGTACACAAACATCAGCAGTCATCCTCGCTTTCCCATGGCCAAGGTCCTTTCATCCAGTTCCACCGGTTGCCTTCGTTGTTGTTTTTGGTGAGAGGACCGTATTGCTCCTCGTACTGTTCTATCAAAGGCTTCGCCATTGCGTTGTAGCGCTCTGCTTTTTCAAGCGCCGCGCTGTCATTTGGATGGGTATTGAGATACAGCTGCGTATCCAGCGCCGCGAATTGATAAGTGGAGATTTTTTTCAGCAGAGTTTCTCGTTTTGTCATTTTTCACCACCGCATTTGCTGCCGTAAAACGGTTTGTCGAGAGAAGGGAACATCGTTCCGGAAACTAACCCTTGGTCGGGCGAGTACACCTTATCCTGCTCCTGCTGGAACGGAACATAAGCCATCGCGTAAGCAGGATTTTCAGGGAGTTTGGACAGTCCATAGTGTTCGTTGATGAAGTCATCAAGCTTCACGGGAATTCTCCTTTCATTTTTCAGACCTTGCATGACATTCTATGCCAACACCGTAGAAAAGTGAAAACGCGGACGGAAATGACAGCTTCATTTCCGTCCGCGTTTTATTGCAGCCGTTTGATGATATCTCGTTTGTATTGCAGAAATGTATCCGTCAGATTGAAATCCGCGCGTCTCGGCTTAGGCTCCCGAATCACGATTTCATCCGTAATCGTGCCGGGCTTTCCGCCGAGCAGATAGATTCTGTCCGAAAGTAAAATAGCCTCGTCAATATCATGTGTGATAAAGAGCGTAGAGAGGTTGATTTTATCCATCACCCCGAGGAACCAGCGGTGCAGCTCGCTTTTTGTCAGTGTATCCAACGCGCTGAAGGGTTCATCCAACAAAGCCACGCTGCTCGAGCACATATATGTCCGCAAAAGCGCCGCACGCTGACGCATACCGCCGGAAAGCTCTGCCGGAAATTTTTTTTGCGTGCCTTCCAGCCCGAATTCCGCAAAATACGGAGCGACTTTTTTGAGAGCGTCGGACTTTTTAGTGCCTTTCAGCAACAGCGGCAGGGCGACGTTTGCTTCGATGGTGCGATACGGAAGAAGCAAATCCTTTTGCAGCATATAGCTGATTTTGCCGGGAGTACCGGTAATATCGTACCCTTCGAGCAAAATCCTGCCGCTTTGCGGACGGTTCAGACCGGAAATGATATTGAACAACGTCGTTTTGCCGCCGCCGCTGACGCCCAACAGACAGACCAGTTCGCCTTCGTGAAGTGAAATGTTGATGTTTTCAATGACATTTGTTTTGCCGTCGTAGGAAAACGCGACATTATCGACAATCAGTTTATCCATGAATCAGGAAAGATACTCGTTCGTAAAGCCGGTATTTTCCGGAATTTCCGTATCACTCAGCTTGTTTTCATTAATCCAGTTATAAAAAGCGTTCCATCTTGCGGGATCGATATAGCCCCACTGCTTAACCTCTGCTTTGTACTGGTCAGCCATATATTTCTGACTCTCCAGTACCAGCTCCTTGTCCAGCTCGGGAGCGGCTTTCAGAAGAATGTTTGCGGCGTCTTCCACATTGTCAATGCTGTATTCATAACCCTTTTTCAGCGCGGCAAGGAAGGCTTTTGTCTGATCGGGGTTTTTCGCCATCCAATCGGTGTTGCCGGCAATAACGGGAGTGTAGTAATCAAAGACAGGGTTGATGTCCTTGAACGCGAAATAGTCGGTCTCTACATTCTGCAGCTTAGTGGCAATGCCTGCCCATCCGTAGAAAACCCAGATGGCGTCAACAGATTTTGACTGCAGCGCGGATGCTTCGTCGGTGACAGTGCTGGGAATCAGCTCAACCTTGCTGAAATCACCGTTATCGTCCTCGATTACCTGCTTCAGCGTTGCTTTTTCAATGGGCAAATCCCATGTCGCGTATTTTTTGCCCTCCAAGCCCTTTGGCCTGTCCATGCCCTCGCCCTTGCGCGAGATAATGCCGGAGGTATTGTGCTGGAGTACAGCGGCGACAGCCGCAATCGGCATTTTGGAATCGCCGACAAGCGTAGGCAGCATAGAATCCTGGAAAGTGACGCAGAACTGCGCCTTGCCGGTACCGACCAGCGCTTCGGCGCCGTCCTCGGGAGGCTGAACAATTTCTACGTCCAGACCGGCGTCCGCAAAGTAACCCTTCTCCTGTGCCACATACAATCCGGTGTGGTTGGTGTTGGGCGTCCAGTCGAGGACGAAGGTAATTTTTGTTTTTTCCGCAGCGGCTTCTGTTCCGGAAGCGGCGCTGCTGTTGTTCGCGGTACCGCAGCCTGCGGCACTCATGGTAATCATGGCAGCCGCCATGACAGCGGCAAGAATTTTTTTCATGTTGATAAACTCCTTTATTTTTTATTCTCCCAAGGCATACATTTTTTTTGCAGAACGTTTACCAAAAAAATCAGCAGCAGGCTGAGCAGTGAAATCAAAAAGATAACGGCAAACATTTTGTCAAAGGAATATGCCTTTTTGACGCGCGTCATGTATACCCCCAAGCCGCTGAAGCCGCCGAGCCACTCCGCGATGACAGAGCTGACGACCGCATAGGATACCGCGATTTTCAGACTCGAGAAAAAATGGCCGAGAGCGGCGGGGAACTTGACATAGAGGAACAACTGCTTGTTACCGGCGCCCATGGAGCGCAGCAGATTGAGCGTGTCCTGATCCAGCGAACGGTAGCCGTCCAGCAGGTTAACGGCGATGGGGAAGAACACCACCAGTACAATCAAAATGATTTTCGGCAGCATTTCGTAGCCAAACCATAGCACCAACAGCGGCGCGATGGCGACGGTCGGGATAGTCTGCGTCAGGACAATCAGCGGATACAGGGCTTTTCGCAGCGGCTCAAACCTGTCCATCAGTACCGCGAGCAAAAAACCTACAGCGATACCGATAATCATGCCGATAAGGGTTTCGAGCAGTGTGACATAGGCGTGCTGCATCAGCAGTCCGAAGTCTGAGATAAACGCCTGAAAAACCTGAATCGGGGAGGGCAGCATAAAGCCCGGAACCAGTCCCATGGCGCAGACGCCCTGCCAGAGCAGCAGCAGTACCAGAATGGCGCCTATCGGCAAAACCGCCTTAGAGGTGGTGCTTTGTAACTTTCTTTTCAATGGTCAGCACATCTCCCTCGGGTTTATAGGTTACCTTAATATACGCGCATACGGACGGCGCGCCGGCTTTGATGGCGATATGCTGACACTCTTTGACGATATCCATCAGCTCGTCGTAATCGCCCTCAATCGCGGTTTCAAAGGGACCGACATAGTAATTCAGACCGGTGCTTTTGATATAGTCGATGACCTCGTCTACAATGCGGATCAGCTCGTCATCGTTTTTGGCTTCCGGAAGAGATTGGATAGCAACACTTGCGTTCATTTTTTTGACTCCTTTTTAAGATACTTAAAATAAAGAAAGCACCGCGGACAGGCGCGATGCTCAGAGCTTCAACAGTAAACGAGCTTCCTACGTCGGCATGATCCGCATCAGGTACTTTAGGGTCAGGACAATACAGTCCACTCTCAGCCCGTTTCAACGGACACCCCCGCGTTTATTTCAATTGTTAGCATACACCGACCGCGCCTGTTTGTCAAGTTTCAATTTTGTAACGCGGCAAATAGTGCAGCAGCGCTTCCTCGGCGGAATAGCCTTGGCGGCAAAGATAGTTGACGCCTTTCAGACTGATGCCGACGCATTGCGCGCTGTTGTCGGCGGAAGCGTCGATGCAGTCCCATGGGGAAGCGACGGGACAAAGCTGCGGCATTTGTGGGTCTCCCAGCGTTTTACCATTGGAGATTTTAGCGTAGGGAACAGGCTCTTCGGAGACAATGCGTGATGTGCGATTCGCGTGATATATGTCTGAAACACGGTTGTATAATTCTTTTGAAGAATTATCATCAAAATCAATTCCCTCTTGATAATCTGTATTGGCAAGAATCACCATGGCACGGATGGCTTCGTCGCAAAAGTCATCGTCACAAAGTGACGCGGCGAAGCGGACGCCTCTATCCGTATTTTCATCCGGTTGTGCTGCCGGCACGTCGTTTCGGCTGTTTGTCAGCCCGACAACCGCCGCCGGTATCAGCGCCATCACCAGTAAAAGAACAGCAAGCGCGGTGGCTTTTGTTTTCATTTTCACATCATCCCTTTATTTCGCACAAGAATTTTTTATTTTTCTCACGATTCTTTGTCAGTAAAAATTTCTTGACAACAGACCGTGTTTGTCATACAATATAATATGAACGTACAAGGGCAATCATGCCCTTTCGCCATCAGTTCATTCAGAACGGAGAGTATTATGAAAGTTAAATTTACGCTGATTCCCTTTATACCGGCGGCTTTAGCAATGATTGTGCTCAGAGTAATGAGCATTTTCGCCGCGGATGACAGCGGCAAGGTTTTGGGAATGGACAGAATGTCCGTCGCCTATACGGTTATAGGCATCGCTCTGGCGCTTTTTGTTGTTTGTATTGTGATGAATATTTTCGACAGAAAGACAGCGCCTGTGTTTCCGGTCAAGAAGAATCCTGTGGCAGGCATTCTTGCGGCTTTGTCCGGAGCAACCATTATCGCCAGCTCCGTGGCTGCCTTTATGAACAGCACTGCTGATTCGGAATATTACGCGATGACTTTGGTCTGCGCGTTGTTCTCAATTCCTGCCGGCATCGCCTTGTTCTTGATGTCACGGATTCATTTTCAAGGTAAATCTATCGTTTCGGGATTGTCCATGCTGTTTGTATTTCCCGCTTTGTGGGGATGTACCGAGGTGGTCTATGAATTTCTCGAGGCGACCAAGGTTTCCATTTCCGCCACGGATTTAACTTCTCTTTTCTGCTTTATATTCTTTACCCTCTATATTTTCTCACACGCGATGGTTGTGTCAAGAATCAAGGGCAGAAATCCGGTGAAGGCTTGCTTTATTTACGGTTTGCCTATGGCGGCGCTGTGTCTTTCGCATGGCGTGAATACCCTTTTCACCGGTATCAAAGAAGGCGGCGGCTATGTTTCGGTACTGATTGCCGTGATGTTCATGGCTCTTGGTCTGTATGCGGTTTCGTTCCTTGTGGAAATGGCGAAGAATTCGCTGACCAAGGATGAGGTAGAAATCATTGACGGACTTCCCACGCAGGAAACCGCCCGTAAAGAGGAAAACAGCTATATTGAAACCAAGGAATATGAAGACCTGGTTATTCCCGAGGAAAGAACTGAATCCGCTGAAGAAGATCAGCAGTCGGAGTCCGGGGTGCCTTCGGAGTACTATCAGAGCGCGCAGGAACTGGATGATTTTATCATCGGGTATGAGAGACCGCAGGACGATGAGCCTGTTCCGTATCTGACTCACGTAGAGAGAGCCAAGACCCATGATAATTCCTTTGTCACGCTGGCGGAGGATTTACAGGGCGTTGACTCTGTGAAACAACCGGAACCTGTCGCGGAACCGGAACCTGTCGCGGAACCGGAACCTGTCGCGGAACCCGAACCCGTCGCTGCTCCCGAGCCTGTTCCCACGAAAGCGCCTGCCGCGCCGGTTTCTCAGAAGCCGGATATGCGCAGCGACATTGATGATTTGCTGGATGAGCTTAACAGCAAACAATAAACAATCAACATATCTACCAAAGCGTTGAAAAGGACACGAATGGCGGTCATTCGTTTTTTAGAGAGTGAAGCGCTTGCTGAAAGCTTCATAAACGATACCGTTGTTTACCACCTTTGAGCCCGCGCAGGAAATGGCGCGGCGTGCGGTCGCGTTAAGACCGAAACGAGGACAGTCTCCGCTGTCAAAGTTGGGTGGAACCACGAGCAAAATCGTCCCAATATTCCGTAATGGAATATTGGGACTTATTTTATATAATAAAGAAATGAAGATAAAGGAGACATCAGTATGATTAACATTGAACTCAAAGACGGCGTTATCAAGGAATTTGAATCCGGCGTATCGCCTGCAGAAATCGCCAAATCAATCGGTATGGGACTCTATAAGTCGGTATGCGCCGCGAAAATCAACAACGTTGTATGCGATTTGCGCACACCGATTCAAGAGGACAGCAAGGTTGAACTGCTGACCTTTGATGACGAGGAAGGTAAGCACGCCTTCTGGCATTCCGCGTCTCATGTGCTTGCGCAGGCGGTCAAGAGATTGTTCCCTGAGGCGAAGTGCGCCATCGGTCCTGCGATTGACAGCGGATTTTATTATGATTTTGACGTAGAGAAGCCCTTCTCTCAGGATGATTTAGAGAAAATTAAGGCGGAAATGAAGAAGATTGTGAAATCCGGTCTGGAAATCTCACGCTTTGAACTTCCTCCGGAGGAAGCGATTGCCAAGCTGATTGAGATGGACGAGCCTTACAAGGTAGAGCTTGCGAAGGAGCATACCGATAAGGGAGAGAATATCAGCTTTTACAAGCAGGGAGAATTTGTTGACCTCTGCGCCGGTCCTCACCTCATGAGCGTTGCGCCGATCAAGGCGATTGAACTGACCAACTGCACCGGCGCGTACTGGCGCGGCGACGCGACCAAGGCACAGCTCTGCCGCGTGTACGGCGTTGCATTCCCGAAGGCTTCTATGCTTGAGGAACACCTTGCGCAGCTTGCGGAGGCGCGTAAGCGCGATCATAACAAGCTCGGCAGAGAGTTGGGCTTTTTCACGACGGTTGACTATATCGGACAGGGCTTGCCGATTCTGCTGCCCAAGGGCGCTCGTGTCATCCAGCTGTTGCAGCGGTTTGTGGAGGATGAGGAGCAAAAGCGCGGCTGGCTGCTGACAAAGACTCCCTTTATGGCGAAAAGTGACCTCTATAAAATCAGTGGACACTGGGATCATTATAAGGACGGAATGTTTATTCTCGGCGATCCCGATAACGATGATGAGGTTTACGCGCTTCGTCCGATGACCTGTCCGTTCCAGTATCAGGCGTATCTCAATGAGCAGCGTTCCTACCGCGACCTGCCCTTGCGTTACAACGAGACGTCCACACTCTTCCGTAACGAAGCTTCCGGTGAAATGCATGGTTTGATTCGTGTTCGCCAGTTCACCATTTCGGAGGGCCATCTGATGTGCACACCCGAACAGCTGGAGGATGAGTTCAGACAGTGCGTAGAGTTAGCCACCTTTATGCTCAAAACCGTCGGTTTGTATGAGGACGTTTCCTACCGCTTCTCCCAGTGGGATCCCGATGACCGTGAAAAATATATCGGTACCGAGGAAGAATGGGATAATGTTCAGGGCATGATGGGCAGAATCCTTGACCATCTCGGCATTGACTATAAGATTGGTGTCGGTGAGGCGGCTTTCTACGGACCGAAGCTGGATATCCAGATTAAGAATGTGTTCGGAAAAGAGGATACGCTCATCACCATCCAGATTGACCCGATGATTGCCGAGAAATTCGGTATGGAGTACGTTGACCGCGACGGTCAAAAGAAGAATCCCTTCATC
>JAFUUV010000125.1 GCA_017471345.1 Ruminococcus sp. | reverse complement strand
AGAATGATTAAATGATGAAAAAAAGAATTACCGCTCTTTTGCTGACTTCGCTTGTTGTTTTGTTATCCGCGTGTGCCGGACGTATCAGCATATCGGATTCCGAGCCAATCGACAACGCCGATAATAACGAATATTACAACGGTACTGAGTTTCAGGAAGGATTATGGAGAACAAACGACGCGCTATATATCAGACGGTTTTCTAAAGACTGGGATTTGTCGGGTTCTTCTTATACTACTCAAAAAATATATAAGCTCACGGACGCAGGTCAAGAACTGATTTACTCCGATAAAACGGAACACGCATACAGCTCTGATCTGCAAATGCGGATGTATCACGGAGAATTTCTGGACTATTATCTGCATACCGATACGGAGTCCGGTCATCCTGAAATATGGAGACTGAATATGGACAGCAGGCAGTTTGAGAAGTATATCGAACTGGTTACGCCTGACAGAATCGTCCCATACGACTTTTTTATCATGGAAGATCAATTATATTTCATTGCCGAGACCGATCAATTTGAGGATGGTCTGTATATTTACAGATATGATGACGGGGCAAATACACCCGTGGCTTCCAAAGAAACCATTGGAAGAGAATTTCTGCCTACTCATTATTCCAAACATTATATGTACTATCTTTTGCCGGAAACATACGAGAACCTTACTGATTCTCATTTTTATATTTACGATTTAGAAACCAAAAAAACCGTCAAAGAGTATCAGTTAGATTTTATGGCGAAGCTGGAAAACAACGGCGAAGGAGATGTTGACAAACTTATCTTTACAGATAATTATGTTTATTTCACCTATCGTTCCGATATCTCAGGTACATACACCTTATACCGTACCAACCTCAACGATATGGAAACAACCAGAATCATGGAAAATGATAATGATTTGATGATGAACAGCTATGGAGATACCCTATATATCGCTTTCACTCCCGAAAACGTTCAAGATAATAGGTGGACGCTGCATATTCTCACTCCGGAAAGCGACATCCCGAGAGAAATCTGCAACATCAATATAAGGAATATTTACCTTGTCGATGACAAATGGGTGTATTTTACGGACTACGGCAATACGATCTACCGTATTTTGCCCACCGGCGAAAACCTGCAAAAAGTGATGTGACGGCTTCTGAAACGATAACCTGTAATAAAATTTGCAACTGATACGATTAAATTTAACTCTGCCTTGGAATGTTTTTACTATATCGCGCTTTAGGGGGCAATATGAAAAAGAATAAACTATATAACATGATTTTCCCAGTTTATCCGATGTTTATATCCATGTTTTTTCCACCGCTTATATTTCTGATTTTGGGCGGTAATTTTATCATTGATTCGCTGCTCATGCTTATCATTTCAAAAATATGCTTCAAAAAAATAAGCGGAATGTTTTATGTTAAGCATATCTTTGCCGCATGGGGTTTAGGCTTCGCTGCGGATATTATTGGCGCGGCTGTATGTTTTTCAATGCTTTTTAGTGGAGTCGTTTTGGAGACCAGCGTCATTATTGGGTTTTTGATTGCTGTATTATTTATTTTTGCTTTAGATTTCTTTATTACTTTTAATCCGGCTCTTCACAAAACTTACCGTCTGAATTTAACGCAGAGGATCCTAAGCTCTTTAGCATTTGCTGTCTTTACAGCGCCTATAACCTTTTTTCTTCCCGACAGCTTCGGAGATATGTTTTGGAGAGATACCGCGAATACAATTATCAATAATATAGAGCAATTCTTTAGAATGATCGGTGGATAGACGTTGGAAACACCCGAATATGATTTTGAAAATAGTAGTACTATTATAGGTGATGAACATGAAAAAAATTTTTTCTTCCTTATTCGTTTTTGTGTTGTTATTTCTTTCTGGATGTGGAAATGTTTCTGACGTCAGTGTTCATTTGACTAATTCTCAAAGATACACGAACGCCGAATTAAAGGATGCTGTTGAAGCGGTGAAATCATTCTTTTCACAGAACTATGAGGACTCTACGCTGTATTTGATCGAATACAATGATGAACACAACGAGAAGGTTCGGGAGGATAACCTGTGGAGATTCCGGCGTTCGTTTGAACCGAAGTCGCTGACTGATGTTTTGGAATTATCCGTCTCCTATTACGAGAATCATGAAGCTGATAATTCCAACAATCTGATTACCGAGACGTTTTATTTGGTAAGGCTTGATAACGGCAAGTGGGAAGTCGGCGACCACGGAAGAACGTAAATATTTTATTTTTGGGTTAAAGAACAGCCCGCTCATTCGGGCGGGCTGTTGCTTCACCGAGGTCTGACCTATTCCGTGAACGATGAGTACGACGCGTGGGGCAAGCTTCTTGCCGCGAAGAATTACTATGGAGTACCCGTCACCGATCCCAACAGCATTGCTTTGGTGAATCCCCTCCGTTATCGCGGCTATGTCTATGATGATGAAACCGGCCTGTATATCTTTATGTATTATGAAAAAAGAAGATACCCTATAAAGGGATTAAGCGTTGTAACTGCTATCGCCGATTTTGTATTATTATATGATATTTTGACAGTTGAAGGTATTAAACGCTTGAGTCCAATTCCGCTCCCCTTTTAAATTATCAGTTGGAGAGAAAATGAAATGAAAAAAAATAAATTATATAATATGATTTTCCCGCCGTACATTGAGTTCTTATTCACTCCTTTGGTGTTTATACCCATTATTGGAAATTTTATCATTGACGGTTTGCTTGTGCTTTTCATTACATTCATTTTGTTTAAGCGTTTTCATAAAGATTTTTACATCCGAACCGTATTTGTTGCTTATGGGTTAGGGTTTGCCGCTGACTTTGTCGGTCTCATCTTTTGCTTTATTCCCGAACTGGCTAACGGAGTGTATATTCTATTATCAGAGCGTCTTTTTTATCATTTTGATTTTATTCATTATGATTTTGTTGAACACTTTTTTCTTTTCGATAAGTCGTTGTTTATTGTGATTGGTTTTGTTATGGCAGTAATTTGCTTGTTTTTCTATAATTTTTTTCTTACCTTCGGCGTAATCAACAGAAAGTATCGCATAAAAAAATGGCAAAGAATCATTTTTTCAGCGATGCTTGCGGTATTTACAGCCCCTATTACATATTTTGTTCCGTATGAATGGATAAAGGGATTTTTGTATTAAAGCAACATTTTTTGATGAAGCTGATCGCTTAAAAAATAAATCACGGCTCTTCGGCATTACAACGTATTACTACTACGATTTCAGCGGCAGTAAAACGGGAGAATACCGCCAGACTGAGAGCGGCGATTTGTCCTATTATCTCAGCTATGACAGTGACGGCAATACGGTTGAGAAAACTGCGGTTGACAATTTTGAGCATTGTTTTAACTGAATATAGAACAATAGCCCCAGCTTTGCCATTGCCGCCATTGCCCATTTAAGGAAGGAGCATCAAAGTGAACAATAAACATCTTTATTCAATAGGATTACCTATATACGTGTTGATATTTTTGCCTCCGCTTCTATTGTGTGTGCCATTATCTTTGTTATTATTTTGTTTTTTATCGATGTTGGTAATTTCATTATTCGCTTTTAAGCGAATAAGAGGAGCATTCCTTGCAAGGACTGTTCCGAGTGCTTATGGTTGTGCAATGATTTCACACATATTGGGATCCGTTGTTTGTGGCATTCCTCCTTTAATGATATCTCAATATTTAGATATAAAATACGATTTTTTTACAGAACACGCGTCGTATGTATCTGATCCGCTTTATCATTTTTCACATTCGAACTCCTTTATCCCTTTAGGTTTTTTTGCAGCGGTCACTTGTGCTTTTTTGCTGAATTATCACCTGACTTTTAAGTTGATCATCAGAAAACGGTTTCCTTTGATGAAGCGTCAACGATTCTTTTTTTCATTATTGTGTGCTTTAGCTACTGCTCCATATGTTTTCTTTATCCCAGATCGTGTTGGAAATGAGTGGTTTGATTGGTTTATGAATTTATTTAATGTTTCAGATTGGATCAGGCAAATGTTTGAAAACATAGACCGAATATTTTTATAAGTTTTTGTTTTTGCAACCAAATCAAGCTGTCAATTCTCAAACTGATATGATAAAACAATAGATAAACAGAGAACACCCTGCTCATTCGGGCGGGCTACCCCCTTCACATAGTCTTATTCTCTTCCCCTTACAATATGACGAAGCTCCAAAACGGCACTTCTCAAAACCTGTATTCGTATAACAGCGCAGGCGCGATTTCCGCTATTCGTCACATGGGAGAATACCGCCAGACTGAGGGCGGCGATTTGTCCTATTATCTCAGCTATGACAGTGACGGCAATACGGTTGAGAAAACTGCGGTCGGGAATATAGTTAGAACAATAGTGAAAGGAAAAACTGTAGACGGACTTGCCGTTGAAGGTTAACTGTTTATCTAATTGAATGGTGTAGCTATTCCGTACAAATGGATAATTCAATTCACATATATTTATGAACATACTGTTGTTTATGGAGGTTAGTGATGAAAAAAGTGATAACCGGTTTTCGATTGGTTTTGCCAATTACTCTTATATGCATATTGTTTTCTGCGTGTGGGTTTTATACGCTGGACGGAGCAAGGGATTTAGGCGGAATAGATTGTACTTTTCTCAACTATAGCGATAAGGCAACCTTACAAAGATGGTTAGAAAACGCTCCGGAAGACAAACCCAAAGACAAACTAAAGGTGTTGGGAGAAAAAGATGATGTCATGGGTGGAATAACGCTTGTTTACGGATATTTTGAAAAATATGTCCATGCAGACGGCAAAATATTTATCCTTTGTGACGGTGTATATCATGTATTTGACCTTGATGATTATCATTATCCCACGACAGAAGAAGAAGGCTTGGATTCGGACGGGAGTGTGGGTTATGAGAAATTACATGAGTATGTGAACAAGAATTTTTACCACACATATTCGCCTGATGAATTTGAGGAAGCATATCCTAATCAGCAAAGGTATAGGTGGATCATTTGTAGGTAGATTTACGATTAATCTAAAGTAAGCAACAGCCCGCTCAGTCGGGCGGGCTGTTCCTTCACCGAGGTCTGCCCTATTCCGTGAACGATGAGCACTGCGCGTGGGGCAAGCTCCTTGCCGCGAAGAATTACTATGGAGTACCCGTCACCGACCCCAACAGCATTGCTTTGGTGAATCCCCTCCGTTATCGCGGCTATGTCTATGATGATGAAACCGGCTTGTACTATCTCCAATCGCGCTAGAGATTTAGCACCATTCTAATGTAATATGGAGACTATTAAATGAAAGAAAGAGATATTTATTTCCATAAGGAATGTGAAAGAGCAGATGAACATATAAAAAGTTTTCAAAACACCTATAAGGATGTGTTAGAAAAAAAGCAAAATGAAGTGACCGCAAAAGAATATTCAACCGGCAGCAAAAGGTTACATAGAGGTTTTTATTGTCCGAGTCTTATTTTAGATATCATAGTTGGTAATTGCAAAAGAGGAAAGCTTTTAAAACATCTCACATTGCAAAGCAAACCAAATTATCAATATGGATTTAATAAAGATCATCAACTTATTATCTCCAAAAATTATTCCCCCGAATTTTTTAACGAAATTGAGCTTATTGAATATGTCGGCAATACGACACGAAGCTGTATTTTTCAAGAAAAATCAACGTTTGAACCCATAGGTATGTCAGAGTGTTCATATGATGACAGCGGAAACATATTAACATATACATATTTCGCTGTTGGGACGATCAATCATCGAGTAGTTGAGTTTTTCAAAGAGGAGTACACTTATTCGGATGATTCTTTTCATGTTAAAAGAGAGGAATATTATGAAAAACATTATTTTTCTGATGAATTCGATTTCTTTCTTGATGACAACAAGCTTCTTAAAACATACAAAAGCAATGGAGTTGAGTATCCTGTTAGCGTAAAGCGAAAAATCCGAAAATATTAAAGCTTTTGTTATACTATAAAGCACGGGAGCGTGTTTGTAATGATAAAAAAGGGTATTTTGATTGGAGTGCTGATAGTATTCTTGACAGTAAGTATATGCTTTGGCGTAATGCTATATATTGATTTTATGCCTGATGAATATGGACCTCAGTTTCAAAGTGAATGGATTAGCGATGACAACAGAATCGTCTTTGTTATAAATAACAAAAAACAGTTGTATGGCAGGGGCGTCTATACGGGAATATATGATTGCGGTGGCGAACAAAAAAGCATCAGGGTAGTGATAGATTCGCATTATGCCTATGCTGATATAAACGACTACGACCATAAGTCGGTTTTTTCAGGAAATACGTGGATTAATCCCCTCACAAACAGTCTTTCTGTTCATGTTGACAGAACACAAAGTGAGGAATCAGTTTATATACAAGGGGAAAGTATTGTTTTTCGAATAAAGGGCAAATAACATATTATAAATAGGAGATATGACAATGAAAAAAAGGATTACATTAATAATATCTGCCATTTGTATTCTATGGAGTTTATGCGGGTGTAACAGCAACTTTATTTCTCTTTCAAAAGACGAAACAATACTGGTGCGATGCGGAAGCGGTGCGTATGAACCGGTATCGGACGAGGAATCTCAAAAGTTGAGAGAATTGCTGGGCGGTATATATACGGCGGAAGGGAAACAGAGTTATTCCGTGTATACGGCAGGGTTTTACAGTGAATCGGTCTCCTTTCAATGTGGTGACTTGATTTTTATGCCTTCGCAGGACGATGAAAATAAAATTCTGTGCAACGAAAAATACAAAAATATTTCTTCAGACGAAAAGTATGAACTACATCAGATTTTCAAGAATCATGGAAATCGGTTGCTTCCATTTTAAATTATCAGTTGGAGTGAATAGGGAGAAGAGGATAAAGAGAATATGAGAATAAGAAAAAAAACGATTATAATCATCGGAATCGCCATTTCTTTGCTGGCTATATTTGGGGGAGTGGTACTGGCTATTAGTAAAGCAACAAACATTCAATCTTATATTTCACAACCGCACTATGCAATCAATTACGATGAACCATTTCCAGTTGAAAAGATGGAATTTCCAAATGCTTTTCAGGATAAAGAGATTGCATTTTTGAGTGAGGATAAAAAACAAGCTTTCTATTTTCATCCGAGAATCGGAAATTTGAGTGACGGCAGTTTTGACGGAATTTGTATGATTAAAAATATACCGGTCGCGACAACTTTTGATTTTTATCATGGAAGTATAAAAATTACTGATAAAACTAATAAATCCCTGTTTTTAGAAGGTAGTTTTGAAGGCTATGCCTACGACGATGGACAGAAAAAACTGCATATTAAGGTTTTGTCTTCAAATCTTGACGAATACTCCCCGGATACGTATATATTATACACTATTTATTAATGTTTCCAAATCAGCATATATTAATCCTGATTACGATAGAAAAGAAACTATTATGCTTTCGTAACTTGGTACTGAAAAAATACAGCCCGCTCAGTCGGGCGGGCTGTTGCTTCACCGAAGGCTGCTCTATTTCGTGAACGATAAGCACCACGCGTGGGGCAAGCTCCTTGCCGCGAAGAATGACTATGGAGTTCCCGTCACCGACCCCAACAGCATTGTTTTAGTGAATCCCCTCCGTTATCGCGGCTATGTCTATGACGATGAAACCGGCTTGTACTATCTCCAATCGCTCTACTCTAAGTGTGTATAAATCAAAACCAAAGCGAGTTGATATTTATGAATAAAAGAGTTTTTGTGTTGTGCTTCATCATTGGTTTGCCGTTGCTGATAGTCATATTGTTCTATACCTTTTTCTTAATGCCCAAACAGCATTTTGACATCTCGATAACTTCTGAACAAATCAGTCATAACTATCACAATACCATTGCAAACCGTTCATCGAGCCTGATACAGATCGATGATAAGCTATACTACAACTACAGGAACGGCGACAGCTTCAGGTACGGAACCTATGAAATCACCGACAGCACGACAAAGCGCGTTTACTGGGAGGGACCCGCGCTTTCGCCGAGAAACATCAGCTTAGATAATGTTTATCATGGACAAATTGCGGAAGATATTGAAACATATCTCAATACTTCGACCGGTTCATTGTATCATGTTGATTCAGGTATTCCGCAGGAACTGAAACCCAATCACAGCTTTGTAGTCAACGATGTATGGTATTTTTACACCCTCGGTAACAATCCGGAGTTGTACCGTATGAACGGAGATAAGCCTGAATTGTTCGTGTCCGCCGATACACTCGGAGAACCCGAGATACCTTTTAAAATGTATATAGATGACAGCTTTATTTATTATGTTTCGAATATGCAAAACATTGAAAACAATGGGATAGCAAGATACTCACTAAAAAGCGGAGAAGCTCAATCTATATATCCCGATGAACTAAAAAATATCGAGAACGCTCTTAGCAGTATCAGCTGTCTGTTTGCGAGAAACGGAAAGGCTTATTATTTGACGAATTATAATAGCATATTTGAAACGGATTTTGAAAGCGGCGTCACCAAGCTGCTTTACCATTCCGACGACTATATTTCTTCCGTGAATATGCTGGACGATACCTTGTTTTTCAGTGAGGACTCTGAAAATGGAGGTATTTACGCCTTGTCTGTTACAAACGGGACAATAGAGGAGCTTCTTTCACAACGCGCCGGGATAAAGGAGCTGTATTTGTTGGACTGGGAGTACGTATATTATAACGATTATAATGAAAATCTGTTCCGCATTCATCGCAAAACAAAGGAAATTGAAAGGGTTTTTGGATAACCCACCTTTTTTAACCTACTTTGTTTGAGTGTAATATTGGAGATACTGACATGAAATTAAAATTATTAATGATTGCTTCTTGTATTTGTTTGCTGATAAGTGGTTGTGTAAAAAGTAATCCGGCAGTGATAGATGGAAGTGTTGTTACTATTTGGATAAACAATAAATAAGACAAGGTGATGCTATGAAAAGTGTAAAAAAAGGTATTTCATTATTTCTATTGGCAGTATGTTTAACTATGCTTTTGACAGCTTGCGGTCATGTTATTATTCCCCAAGATGCGTCATACCGTATAGTGTACACATACCCGGGAGAAAAACCAATTGATGAAGAACTTAGCCATGACGAAGGAGAAATTATTAGAAGTATATTTAACGGAAAACCATTAGTATTTGATAACCCTGCAACTGCATACCGCGAAGATGTATCTGTTAGAATAAATGGTAAATGTTATATGCTGGGAACTGATGGGTCATCCAGCATAAAATACAATAATCAATACTTTCACTTAACAGATGGAGAATATAGTCAGTTGTATGAGATTGTCTCAAAATATGGAGTTCATTTTCCTTGCTTGTGGTGAACATAAATCAGTTCAAAGATATTAACCCACCTTTTTATTCCTACTTTGTTTGAGTGTAATATTGGAGGTACTGACATGAAATTAAAATTATTAATGAATGGTAATCATTAAAAGGATTTTAGTATTTAAGCAACCATTGTGGCTGACAGCATTTTGTAAAAAATCTTTCGGTCACCTTTATTAAAAACCAAAAATGAAACGGAGGTATTTAAAATGAAAAAAACTCTTATCAGTCTGCTGCTTTCTCTGTCTGTTCTGTTAGGCATGGGAGCGGTTGGAGTCGTGAGCGTACCGGCGGCGGAGACAGCTTCAAGCGAGGCAGGCAGTTACGCGCTGAAATCGCCGAAGATTGAGTATACAGATGTCTATGACGATGAGCTTTGGCTTCAATGGGAATACATTCCCGAAGCGGCTCAATACCGCCTGTTCCGCAAGGAGCCGCGCGGCAGCTGGATGGCTGTCACCACCACCGACAGCACAAATTGCTGCGACGAAACCGCGGTATCAGGCAAAACCTATGTCTATACCGTCCGCTGCATGAATGCCGCAGGCACCGCGTATACCAGTCCGCTTGACGAGGAAGGCTTTACCTGCACCTTTATCGCGAAGGTCAGAATTAAGGATATCCAAACGACAAACGAGGGCGTGAAGCTGAGCTGGGACAAGGTCGGCGGCGCGGCAAAATATGATATTCTTGTCCATGACGAGAGTGATGATTTCCACTCAGTCGGTACGACAACCGCGACCTCTTTTATCCACAAAGATGTGCAGTCGGGCAAAAAATATACCTATTTGGTTCGCTGTGTGGACGCAAACGGCGTGATTCATAACGACAACAGTATTTCTCCCGGCGAAATCATTGGCATCACCTACTACGCGGCTCCGCAAATCCTCGGAATTGTCAGCACCACCGAGGGCGTGAAGCTGAGCTGGAACGATACGGGAGCATTCAACTACCGCGTGTTCTATAAGGGACGAAACGGCTGGACGCGGCTTGGCACCACTAACAAAACAACCTTTACGGACACGGATGTGCGCGACGGCGGAACCTATACCTACACTGTCCGCTGTGTGGACGGATACGACGAATATTGCAGCGACTACGACCACAGCGGAAAAACCTTCACTTACCGCACGCCCATGCTTTCCACTCCTCAGGTGACAACGCTCCGCAGCGTCAACGAGGGCGTCAAGCTGACATGGAACCCTGTCAGCGGCGCTTATGGCTACCGCGTATTCTACAAGGGCAAGTCCGGCTGGGTTGGTATGGGCAACACCACCGGAAGCTCGTTTATCGACGAAGACGTCCGCGTGGGCGGCACCTACACCTACACCGTCCGCTGTATCAACAGCAGCGGCGCGTTCATCAGCGGCTATAACGCCGAGGGCTGGCGCTATACCTATCAACCTTCACAGCTAAAAACCCCCACGATTACGAAATTCGAAAGCACTGCTGAGGGCGTGCGGCTGACATGGGACGCGGTGGACGACGCGAACGGATACCGTGTGTTCTACAAGGGAAGAAACGGCTGGGTTGGCATGGGCAATACGAACGCCACCGCTTTTTTGGATAAAGACGTCCGCGACGGCGGCACCTACACCTACACTGTCCGCTGTATTGACAGCAAGGGAAATTTCTCCAGCGACTACCGTCGCGACGGCTGGACATATACCTACAGCAAGCCTCAGTTGGCGACGCCGCAGGGAGTGACCTTTGAGAGCACGCTGGACGGCGTGAAAATCAAGTGGAAGCGTGTAGAGGGCAGCTACGGCTACCGTGTATTCTATAAAGGCAGAAGCGGCTGGGTTGGTATGGACAATGTGTACAGCAATTCCTATGTCGATACCGACGTCCGCGACGGCGGCAGCTATACCTATACTGTCCGCTGTATCAACAGCAAGGGAGAGTTTATCAGCGGCTACAACGCCGACGGTTGGAAGTATACCTATCAAAAGCCGTGGCTCACAACACCTGTATTCAGCGTGGAAAACACCGCGCGCGGCGTAAGGCTTGACTGGAACGCGGTGGACGGCGCGGAGAGTTACCGGATATTCCGCAAAAACAACGACGGCACGTGGCAGGGCTTGGGCAACACCACCGGCACGAGGTTCTTTGATACCAAGGTGTCTGCCGGAACCGCCTATACCTACACCGTGCGCTGTATCACCAAGGATGGCAAAAGCTTTACCAGCCTGTACGATACAACGGGCAAAACCATCCGCTGGAAAAATATCAGTACCGACTTTGTCGATAAGCTCCTCGCCGACAAAAACGTCTGGGAAACCACCCACGAAAAGGAAATAATTGCCTTTGATTTTGTCGATCTCGATGATGACGGCAACTGCGAGATGATTGCCCACCATATGAACATGGATATGGAAAATACCAGCCGGTTCGAGGATATTTTTCTTACACAAAAAATTTGGTACTATGACAACGGTGTCGTCAGGCAGGCGCAATGCGATGACTTCCTCACAAAAGGATTGCTGCTGAAAAAGCATGACAATCAAACAAACGCCAACACCTTTGGCGCGGTGCTGTATGATACAGACAATGAAACCTTCATAAGCAGCACACAGGCTTTGCTGCGGTTCCAAGACGGCAGAATAGAGCTTGAACCCATCGCGACCGCAGTGATGTCCCAGCCCGGCGGAACAGGCGCGGAGGTGGTCACAAGATTTTACCGTGAACACGGCAGCTACGCCGACTGGAAGCAGCACAAGTTCAACCGCACCGCCATCACCGAGGAACAATATAACGCGGCACTCGCCGCCGCGGGACTGCAAGGCGCCGAAATATTCTCTGGCAATTCCGCAGAAATTGATTTTATGAAGTGGAACACCCTTTCCGCTTCCGCTAAACGTCAGAAAATGCTTGAATGCTATAACGCATATACGTACTGATTGTTGTTTCGACAGAGTCTTTCCAATCAACCGTTGCCTGAATGACTCCGCCTCATCGCAATCCGGCGCTTGGATTTTATAAATAACGATCGGTCAGCAGTAACCCTGAGAAGCTGCTGACCGATTTTTAAGTTGACGACATTGTCATTTTCAGGACGCTTATTGCAAAATGGGGATTTCTGTGTTATGATAAGTGCAAAGAAGTTGGACTCGCTGAAATTGTTCTTTAGGGAGAATGATGGATCCATGTACAAAAAAATGAAATCAAATGTCTTTGAACTGATTGAACCGTCAAAAGGAAATCCTGCCAGTAAAGCTTTTGATATCTTCATCATTACACTGATTATCCTTAATCTGATTACGATAATCGTTGAAACCTTTGAGCTGCCTGATGCTGTTCGAAGTGTCATCGTCACGTTTGAAATTGTCTCGGTCATTATTTTTACAATCGAATATCTGCTGCGCGTATGGACGGCTGACCTGCTCTATCCTCAGCTCAGCCGCGGCAGAGCAAGGCTGAAATATATATGCTCCTTCATGGCAATCATTGACCTCCTGTCAATTCTGCCCATCTACGTTCCCTTGCTCATACCGCTTGATTTGCGCGTACTTCGGATTCTGCGTATCGGAAGACTGCTCCGAATTCTCAAAATTAACCGCTACACACACGCGCTCGGCACGATGGCACGGGTGTTCAAGGAAAAAGCGGCGCAGCTCATTTCCTCTATGCTTGTCGTCAGCCTGCTGATTATTATTGCTTCCGTGTTGATGTACAACATCGAAAGCGCCGTTCAGCCGGACGCGTTCTCAAACGCGTTTGAAACCATGTGGTGGGCTGTTTCTACGCTGACTACCGTTGGTTACGGCGACGTTTATCCCATAACGGTCGCAGGAAAGCTTCTCGCCATCATCATCGCTTTCCTCGGCATCGGTATGGTCGCGGTTCCGACAGGCATCATTTCCGCCGGATTTACGGAGGCAATCAACAAGGAAAAAGAGGAGGAAAAAGAAGAAATCGCATACTGTCCGCATTGCGGTCATAAATTACACAAATAAAAACCGCCCTGCCCTGCCGGAGCAGGATAGGACGGTCGCCATACGCATGGCAGCAAAATAGTTGTACGCTCTCCCCCTTGTGTTTTCAAGTTTTTCGAGAAATCACAAGGGATTTTTACTCCTTCACTTCTGCCATCTTCTTCATAATCCTTGTGTACACCTCTGTATAATACGCCAAATCCGCCACGGACAGGTTGTCGGTATCAACAGCGCTGAGCTTGCTCATGCAGTCGGAGTATTTGCTGATGTAGTCACTGTATTCGGTAATCATGGTGAGGTCGCTGGGGTTTTCCTTGTACTTCTTCATGAAGTCGATATAGCTGTCGAAAAACGCTTCGTAGCTGTCCATTGTTTCCTTAAACGACGGCGTTACCGAGTCACTGTCCGTATCGGCTTTTGATTCCGGCTTACTTTCGTTTTTTTCGGGGGCTTTGGTGGGCTTCTCTGTCGGCTTTTCGGTTGCGGCTTCCGTTTCTTCCTCACGTGGCGGTTGCAACTCAATCGTCATGGTGTCCTTCATCGGGTGAAAGTCGTCTACCCCGTCCTCCTTGTGATATTCCAACGCCAAGGAGTAGCCGTCGGTGTTTTCCGCGCGGTAGTAGGGACAGTTTTTGTAATCCGTTCCGCTGTCGTAGTTTTCCGTGAAGCCCTTTTCCTTACAGCTGCTGACGTAGCTTTCGTATTGCTCCTGTGTTGTATTGCCGATGTACACGTCCAACCAATCCGATCGGTCGGTGTCGATTAATCCGGTGGTGGATTCCGGCGTCGGCAGCATTTTTGCCAGCGTGCTGTCAGGCCATTTAATGGTCGAAAAGCTGTCAGAAAAATAGGCGCTCGTTGCCTCTGTTTTGCTTTCCTTTGCTTTGCCGCATCCCGTCAGAGGAAATACGGATGCCGCCAACAAACAGCCGGCAAGAACAGCGGATGTGATAGATTTGATTTTCATAGTAATCTCTCCTTTTTTCAAAATGTATTTTAATACTATTCTCTGATAGAAAGTAGACAACTTTCTATCAGAGAGAAAACGCTTGGCGCGTTTTCCAATTGCGCAAAAGCGCAATTGCCGTCTTATACAATCTTGACGCGCCTACGGCGCTATTAAAAAGTAGAAAGT
>JAFUUV010000124.1 GCA_017471345.1 Ruminococcus sp. | reverse complement strand
TGATCCATATCCGCGTCGCCTAACTCATAGCCGTCGGAAGCGGTGGTGCCCTGCGTGACAGGCTCGACATACTGCGTGGTCGGCTGGACATACTGGGTCGTCGGCTGGACATACTGCGTGGTCGGCTGCACGGTGGTCGGCTCGGGGATATCGCTGTCGGTCACGGTGTAGGTGTAGGTTTTGCTGATGGTGGAGTTATCCGAAGCCTGAACAAATACCTCAACCTGATAGTTGCCGAGCTTGGTGGGCGTGAAGGTGTAGGTCTTGTTGAGGGTATAGTACGGAGTGTTCTGCACACCGTTGGGATCGGTGACGATATACTTGTAGAACAGCAGGTTGGTGCCGGTCTTACCGCCGCCTGCCTGAACGGAAACGGTGGTGTTGGCGTTCTTCTTGACAAGGTTGAGGTTGGCAGGAGTGACCTTCTGGATAATCGGGGAAGTCACGCCCGCGTCGCTGAGGACAGTCAGCTCCATGCTGCGGCTGTTCTCGTTGCCTGCGTCGTCCTTGAAATCAAAGGTAACGGTGTACTTGCCGGCATTGATGGGCGTCCACGAAACGGTGGAAGCGGTGCTGTAGTCGGAAACGACCGACTGGCTGCCGGCGGCGTTGGTGACGGAGAACTTGTAATAAACCGTCGCGCCGTTCTTGTTGGAAGCCTTGGCGGAGAGCGTTACCTCGGAGTTGGTGTAGATTTCAGACTCGGGATCGGCACTGAAGGACGCGACGCGCAGGTCGCTGAGGTCATAGGGCGCCCAGCTGTTATTGCCGTAATCATAAATCTGGCCATAACCCGCAGTGAGGTCGCTGGTCTGATCGCTGCCGTTGTTGAAGATGCAGTTGGCAAACTTCTTGGAAGCGGTGTACATCCACACACCGTCGCCGACGTCGGTCATCTTGACGCCCGGCCACGCGCTGTTGCTGTCCGAAGCGGTGTTCCACATATAGCAGTTGACCGAGCTCCAGTTGGCGGTGTTCTTGAAATAGACCACATAGTCGCCGGAAGGAACGGTGGGAACCGGAGTGGTAGGCTGCGCGCCGGTGGGAATCGGCGTATCGCCGCCGCCGCTGTAGGCAGACCACTGACCGGACTTGAGGTCATAAATCTGGTTGGCGCCGGGATAAGCCATATCTCCGGTCTGGTTTTCGTTACCGCCGCTGCCGTTGTTGAAGATGATGTTGTCGTAATCGCCGGAGAGTGTGTAGGAGTAAACGCCGTTGCCCTCGTCCGTCATCAGGACGCCCGGCCATTCTCCGTTGTTGCCGCTGCCATTCCACATATAGCAGTGAAGGTTGCTCCAGCCGTTGTTCGCCTGTACGTAAACCTTGTCGCCGGAAGCGGCAAACGCGCTGACGGCACCGACCGACACAGCGGTCACAATCAAAGCAAGGCAAAGTACAAGGCATAAGAATTTGTGTTGCTTTCTTACCATAGTGTGTTCCTCCATACTTCTAAAATCAAACGCACAATAGGGCAGCATATACTACCCTATATTTACTATTATATCATACCTTATTTTAGATACTCTTTTTTTCCTTTACGGAATATTCCTTGCTTTTTGACTGCCAAAATTTTGCGCTCGGATTTGTGCATTTTCACGGAAGCTTGCCCTTGATTTTCTCCCAATAGGCGCGGTACGCCTGCTCATTTTTGTTGTCGCCGTAGGTGTAGTAATGTGCGTCACGCAGCGCGTCGGGCAAATATTGCTGTTGCGTCCAGTGATTCGGAAAGCTGTGCGGATAGAGATAATGTTGCCCCTTGTTTTGATTGTCCTCGCCGTCGTAGTGCATATTCTGCAGCTGCCGCGGCACCGGTCCGACATTGCCGCGGCGGATATCGCCGATTGCCTTATCAATGGCGACGACGCCGGAGTTGGACTTCGGCGCGCTGCAAACAAGAATCACAGCGTCGGCAAGCGGAATCCGCGCCTCGGGCAAGCCGACCGCCTGCGCGATATCGACACAGGACTTGACAATCGGAAGCAGCTGCGGATAGGCAAGCCCGACGTCCTCGCAGGCGCAGACCATCAGACGGCGGCAGGCGGAAGGCAAATCCCCTGCCTCGAGCAGCCTGCCGAGGTAGTGCAGCGCGGCGTCGGCGTCGGAGCCGCGCATACTCTTTTGGTATGCGGAAACGATATCGTAATGCTCGTCGCCGTCGCGGTCGTAGCGCATGGCGCTTTTTTGTACCAGCGCGGCAGCCGTGGCGCAGGCGACGCGCTTTTCACCGTCGGCAAGGTCGGTGGCGATGACGGAAAGCTCCAGCGCGTTCATCGCCTTGCGCACATCGCCGCCGCAGCCGACGGCAATCACGTCGGCGCAGCCGTCCTCAAGGGTAATGGATATCCCCTGTTCCTCGCTGAGCAGACGGGCGGCGCGGCAAACCGCGCGCGCGACCTCCTCCTTGGGAACGGACTTGAACTCAAAGACCGTGGAACGACTGAGAATGGCGTTGTAGACGTAAAAATAGGGGTTTTCGGTGGTAGAAGCGATGAGGGTGATGCTGCCGTTCTCGATATATTCCAGAAGGGTTTGCTGCTGCTTCTTATTGAAATACTGGATTTCGTCGAGATAAAGCAAAATACCGTTCATTCCCTCAAAGGTATCAAGCTGCGCGACAACCGCCTTGATATCGGCGGTAGAGGCGGTGGTGCCGTTGAGCTTTTTGAGGGTTTTGTGGGTTTTGTTGGCGATATAGGCGGCAAGCGTGGTTTTGCCCACACCGGAAGGACCGTAGAAAATCAGGTTGGGCACCTCGCCGCTCTCGATGATTTTGCGCAGCGGCATTCCCTCGCCTAACAGATGCTTTTGTCCGACGATATCCTTTAGCGAACGCGGCCGAAAGCGGTCGGCAAGCGGTTTTTGCATGACATTTCACCTCGGAAAAATAACGGGCGGACAATGTCCGCCCTGATGTTTACTCGTATAAGGGATATTTTTTGCACATCGCCTCGACGCCGGCACGCACCTTGTCGCGGCTGTTCTCGTAGTCATTGAGGACGAGCGTGATGTACTCGGCAATCAAATCCATATCCTCCTCGTTGAGACCGCGCGTCGTGACGGCAGCGGTGCCGATACGCACGCCGCTGGTGACAAAGGGAGAACGCGGCTCGCCGGGAATCGTGTTTTTGTTGACGGTGATGTAGCAGTCGTCAAGACGCGCCTCCAGCTCCTTGCCGGTGACGTCGGTGTCGCGCAGGTCAAGCAGCATGACGTGGTTGTCGGTGCCGCCGGAAACCAGCTTGCAGCCGCGCTTGAGCAGACCTTCCGCCAGCGCCTTGCAGTTGGAAACCACCTTGGCGCCGTACTCCTTGAACTCGGGCTTGAGCGCTTCGCCGAAGCAAACCGCCTTGGCGGCGATGGTGTGCATCAGCGGACCGCC
>JAFUUV010000123.1 GCA_017471345.1 Ruminococcus sp. | reverse complement strand
TACCTGCGCGAGACATCAGCGTGACCTGACCACCGCTATCAAGCGTGCGCGTCACCTCGCTCTGCTTCCCTACACAGCGGACTGATTCCGAATATACAGTTTTGAGGCACACGACCTTGGGGTTGTGTGCCTTTTTGTTTTTCCCTATGACGAAACAGCAGGAGTCTTGCCGTTTGGCTGTCCTCCTGCTGTTCTTTTTGCGGTTACAGAGCGGCGTAGACCTTTTCGTCCACCGGCTCACACCATTCGGTAGCGGCTTGTTCTCCGGGCACCTCCACAGCGATGTGCGAAAACCAGCTGTCCTTCTTCGCGCCGTGCCAATGCTTGACATTCGCGGGAATCGTCACGACAGTGCCGGGTGTCAGGCTGACGGCAGGCTTGCCCTCCTCCTGATACCAGCCTTCGCCGGCGGTACAAATCAGCAGTTGACCGCCGCCGCTTGCCGCGTGGTGGATATGCCAATTGTTACGCGTGCCCGGCTCGAAGGTGACGTTTGCCAGAAACACCGCGCATTTGCCGTACTCGGTCAGTGGCTTGAGGTAGGACTGACCGGTGAAGTATTGCGCGTAAGCGTCATTCGGCGCGCCGACGCCGAAGCTGTCTTGCTTTTCAAGCGTTGCTCTGTCTGAAATTTTACTCATGTAATTACCTCCTGCATATGATAGGATATATTGATAGTATAGAACACTTTCCGGTAAATGTAAAGTGCCGCAATTGATGTGATATTTTCAAATCCGCCGATTGACAGAAAAACGCCAGTACTTTATAATAAAAAAGAACCCCAACAGAAGGAGACACCGTCATGACCGGAATACCGAAAAAAATTGAAATACGCGGCGCACGGGTGCACAACCTGAAAAACATTGACGCGGACATTCCGCTGAACAAAATTGTCGGCATTGCCGGCGTGTCCGGCTCGGGAAAATCCTCTCTCGCGCTCGGCGTGCTGTATGCCGAAGGCTCGCGGCGCTACTTGGAATCGCTCTCAACCTATACGCGCCGCAGAATGACGCAGGCGTCACGCGCACAGGTGGACGAGGTGCGCTACGTACCTGCCGCGCTGGCGCTGCACCAGCGTCCGGGCGTTCCGGGCATCCGCAGCACCTTCGGCACCTCAACAGAGCTGCTGAACAGCATCCGGCTGCTATTCTCGCGGCTTTCGCACTACCGCTGTCCAAACGGACATACGGTAGAGCCGACGCTCGATTTTGCCGCTGAAAAGGAAGTGCGCTGTGCCGTCTGCGGCGAGGTGGTCGAGGTCATCGGAGCCGAAGATTTGGCATTTAACAGCGGCGGCGCCTGCACGTGCTGCGGCGGCACCGGAACCGTGCGGTCAGTTGACCGCGCGACGCTGATTCCCGATGAAGGGCTGACCATTGACGAAGGCGCGGTTGCGCCGTGGAACAGCCTGATGTGGTCGCTGATGACAGATGTGTGCCGCGCGATGGGCGTGCGCACCGATGTGCCGTTTCGGGAGCTGACGGATGCAGAAAAAGAGATTGTCTATGACGGACCGATGGTAAAAAAGCACATCTTCTATCAACCGAAAAACAAGGAGAGCGTGACCGCCGGAGAGATGGACTTCACCTACTACAGCGCAACGGCGACAGTGCGCAACGCGCTGAACAAGGTAAAGGACGAAAAGGGCATGAAGCGCGTGGAGAAATTTCTCAAGGAGGAGCAGTGTCCGTCGTGCCGTGGCACGCGGCTTTCCGAAAGAGCGCGGTCGCTGCGGCTGCGCGGCTGTTCGCTCGACGAGGTGTGCACCTATCCGCTGAGCGATTTGACCGAATGGGTAAAGGCAGTCCCTGACTCTCTTCCCGAAGCCATGCGACCGATGGCGAGAAATATCTGCGAAGCGTTTCACGATACGGCAAAGCGGCTGATTGACCTCGGACTCTCATATCTGTCACTTGACCGTGCCTCCTCTACCCTATCCACCGGCGAACGACAGCGTGTGCAGTTGGCGCGTTCGGTGCGCAACCGCACCACCGGTGTGCTGTATGTACTGGACGAACCGTCCATCGGCTTACATCCCTCCAACTTAGAAGGTCTGACCGGCGTGATGGATGATTTGATTGCCGACGGCAATTCCGTGATTCTGGTCGATCACGACACACAGGTGCTGGCACACGCGGAACACCTGATTGAGCTTGGTCCCGAGGCAGGCGCCGGCGGCGGCAGGATTCTTGCCGAGGGCACGGTTGAAGAGCTGATTCATAACCCCGTGTCGATGATTGGACCGTTTTTGCGGCAGCAGAAAAGCCGCCTGTCCGACGACGCGAAAAAGGCGGCAGCGCTATTCGCAAACGGTGAAATCCTTATGAAAACCGAACAAATCCACACCGTAAAGCCCCTGAACGCACGCTTTCCAAAGGGAAGGCTGTCGGTAGTAACAGGCGTATCCGGCTCCGGCAAAACGACGATGATTCTCGAAAGCCTTATTCCGGCGCTGCAGGCCATGACAACCAACCAAGAGCTGCCGCCGCACGTCTGCTCGGTGACAGCCGAGGGCATCCGTCAGGTCAAGCTGATTGACGCGACGCCGATTGGCATCAATATCCGTTCCACCGTCGCGACTTATGCCAACGTACATGATGAACTGCGAAAAATATACGCGCGTACCGAAGACGCAAAGGCGCGGCACTGCAAGGCAGGAGATTTTTCTTATAATACCGGCAAGCTGCGCTGTCCCACCTGTGACGGCACCGGTACCATCAGCTTGGACGTGCAGTTTTTGCCGGACGTAAACATTCCGTGTCCCGACTGCAAAGGCTCACGCTACGGCAAAACCGCGTACAAAATCAACAGATTCAAAAAGGACGGCACAGGCATTTCGCTGCCGACGCTGATGTCCTATAGCGTTGACGAGGCATTACACGCCTGTGACGACCTGAAAACCGTGCATAACCGCTTGCAGGTGCTGCACGATCTGGGGTTGGGATATCTGACCTTGGGCGAAGAAACGCCGAGTCTCTCGGGCGGCGAAGCCCAGCGGCTGAAATTGGCAAGCGAGATGGGACGCGGACAGGATGACACGGTGTTTGTCTTTGACGAGCCTACCATCGGACTGCATCCGCTTGATGTACAGACGCTGCTCAAGGTATTCCGCCATTTAATTGCTCAAGGCGCCACCGTGATTGTCATTGAACATGACTTAGACGTTATCCGCAGCGCGGACTACCTGGTCGATATGGGACCGGGAGGCGGTGAGCAGGGCGGCAGGATTATTGCCGCCGGTACCCCCTATGCGGTCAGCCAAAACAAAGACAGCGTCACCGGAAAATACATTTAAATATGACGGAACAGGAAATCAAGCGCGTATTGGGTTGCCTCATCATGGTGTTCCCCCGAGAAGCCGTGTCCGGCTCCCTCGATGATGTGATACTCCGCGTCGGGATATAAATCCGCCGCAGCACGCGTCACACTCGGCAGGACAATGTTGTCCTCGCTTCCCTGCAAAATCAGAACCGGCTTGTCAAAATCGGGGATTTCATCGCGCACATCGTAGCCAATCATATCCCGAAAGAACGGCTTGCCGACGGTCATGGAGCCGATTTCAATTTCTTCCGGCATATCGTCGCTGTAGCTGTCGCCCAAAGCCGCCATGCCATAGGCAGGATAAAGCAGAATCAGACCGGCGATTTCCTCCTCGTGCCTGACGCCGCTGATGGCAGAGACCAAGCCGCCTTGGCTGCCGCCCTGCAAAAAGATGCGGTCGGTATCGACGAAATCCCATTTCTTCGCTGCTTCCAAAATAACCTCGACATCGGAAACCTCGGTCATGACCGACATTTCCAAGTTGCTGCCGTCGCTGCGGTTTTCGTTGTTTTTATTGCTGCCGCCGCGGAAATCCCAGGTGTATACGGCAAAACCGCGCGGCGCGTACTTTTTGGCGTAAGAAGCACCGGATACATGGTTGGAGCCCATGCCGTGAGAGGTCAGAATCAGCGGCGATTTTCCGTCGGTTTTCGGGATATACGCCTCTCCGTAAATTTTCTCGCCTTGATTCTCCACCCAGATTTCGCGCACCTCATATTCATACGTCTTGTTCTTGTCCACATTCGCCGACGTGGTTTCTGACGCGGTGGTAGGAGCGGCAGTAGCAGCAGGCGCCGTCGTGTCCTGTGTTGGTACGGTTGCCGACTGTCCGCAGGCGGAGAGAAGCAGCGCTGACAAAGCAATCAGTACCGTCAAAAGCTTTTTCTTCATTTTCAACACCTCTTATCATTTTATAGCATCATTATAGCAAAAAGACGACTTGAAAATCAATCGGATTTTCGCGTTTTTTTCATCAATATCGCTTATGCCAATCTCCGGTTTTTCGGAAAGGATAACGCATATCATCAAACGCCTGATGACTTCATCTGAAATCATCAGGCGTTGTTGCTTTATTCTTCGTGGAACAAGCCGCGATAAATCATCAAATCCTCGTCCTTAAAGACATTGAAGATGACCTTGATCTCGCTGCCTGTTTCCTTTTTATATGCTCTTACGGTATGGACCGCAATCTCCGCCGCTTCCTTTTGCGGAAAGCCGAACACGCCTGTTGAAATGCAGCAGAACGCAAGGCTCTTGCAGCCGTTTTCCTCCGCAAGCTTCAGGCAGGAACGGTAACAGCTTTTCAACAGTTCACAATGCCGTTCGTTTAACCGTCCACTGACGATAGGTCCCACCGTGTGAATCACGTACTTGCTTGGCAGGTTGTAGGCAGGGGTAATCTTTGCCTGCCCTGTCGGCTCCTCGTGCCCTTGCGCGCGCATTATTTCATAGCAGCGGTATCGCAGAGAAATACCGGCGGCGCTATGCAGGCAGTTATCAATGCAGTTATGCAGGATTCTGAAGCACCCTAACAGTTGACTGTTTGCGGCATTTGTGACCGCGTCGCATTCGAGCGTTGTGATGTCGCCCTGCCACAGATAGAGGTCTTTTTCGACGGGTGTGAGGTCTGAAATTTTAGTGATACCTCTTGCCTCGCTTTCGGCTTTCAGATATTCACTTTCAATCCGCAAATACTCCTCGCTGATGGGCTTCGGCATCCAGATATTCATCAGCCCGCGCAGCAAGTCCTTCTGCCCCTGCTCGTCAGCGGGGATTGTATACCGGCTGAGCTGCGACGGCTCCTTTTGAAGCTCCCGAATCAGCCAGATGCGCTGTTCTTCGTGCGTCATAGCTATCTCCTTTCTGTGAAAAAAGTGTCAGACACTTGCCATTTTGGTCAACAAATGATATAATAACAAATAGAAAAAATCTCAGAAACTGCATATCAAAGCAATTTCTGAGATTGAAACTGGTGCGAGTGACGGGACTTGAACCCGTACGTCAAAGACACACGCCCCTCAAACGTGCCTGTCTGCCTATTCCAGCACACTCGCATTTAGGAAAGAGTTTATCATGAACTCAACAAGAAATATTATATCACAGGCATTTTAGAATGTCAAGACTTTTCATGAATTTTTTCGAGGAATCAAAAGATGGTTATGCCTTCGCTGAAAGAAATACGGGAAATGGTTATCACAGCGTTTTTTCCGGCGCGGTGTCCCTACTGCAACAAGGTGATTTACCGGACGGAATGCGGTTGCAAAGATTGTCTGAAAAAGCTGCCGGAATACAGCTATAAACGATACGCATGGGGAGGGTATCTCTGCGCGGCAGCTCTCCCCTATGAAAACAACTATGCCAAGTCGGTGCGTCGTCTTAAATTCGGCAACCGAGGCGATTTTGCGAAGCCCTTGGCGGCGCAGATGGTGCAGGCAATTTTAGAAATCCACGAGGGAGTCGCTTTTGACGTAGTAACGGCAGTGCCGATGCACAAAACCGACAAAAGGCGGCGCGGCTACAACCAAGCCGAGCTGCTTGCCCGTGAATGCGCGGCAATGCTGCAGCTGCCCTATGCGGAGCTGCTGGAAAAATACAGACGCAACAAACCGCAGCACGAAACAAAGGGCAGCGACCGTGAGAAAAATGTCCGCGGTGTTTTTCGCCTGCTCAACCGCGAAGAAACAAGCGGAAAACGAATTTTGCTGGTAGACGATATTATCACCACCGGCTACACCCTCGGCGAATGTGCCCGAATACTCAAGCAGGGAAAGTGCGCGGATATTGGCTGTGCGGTGGTGTGTACGGTGGTTGAAAACCGCTTCGAGTAAAAATCAGTCGTCGGTAAAGAGTTTTTCCATCAGGGTCTGCATTTTCTGACGGCGGCGGACGGTCTCGTCCTCGCTGAGAAAGCAGCTGTTCGCGTCAAAACGGATGATATCCCCCTCGCGCAGATTTTTGGGGAGCGCACTGCGTTCCATCTCGACAAAGCTGCCGTTTTCACATTCGAGCACGGCAAAAGCTCCCTCAAAACGGTCTACGGTAAATTTTTTCATGATTTCTCCTTCGTTATGCTTTTTCCGCCGGTTTCCACACTGAGATGCTCACCATCGGAATAGATAATCACGGTTTTGTCGATATCGGTTCGGTAAACATCACAATCAAGCTTCCGAAGGGCTTGGAGCGTCGAGGCGTGCGGATGTCCGTAGTCATTGTCCGCGCCGCAGGAAATCACCGCGATTTGCGGATTGACGCTCTTCAAAAAATCCTCCGGATTGGCGTTGCTGCTGCCGTGATGGCCAACCTTGAGCACATCGGCGGTCACGTTTGCCTGAATGGATTCGAGTTCTTCCTTTTCCGCGTCTCCGGTGAACAGAAAGGTAGCGTCTTTGTAATCCAGCGCAATGACAGCGGAGCTGTTGTTGAGGTTTTCCTTGTCTATCGTCAGCGGCGCAATGACGCGGACGGCAAGCTCGTTTTCCGTGTCGCGTACCATACGGATTCCGGCTCGGGCGTTTTTGACCGTGAGGTTTTTCTTCTTGATCGTATTGAGCAGCTCTTCGTACATTTTGGTATTGGCGCTCACCTTTGGGAGATAGACAGAACCGATTTTGAAATTGCGGATGATGTACGCCATGGAACCGATGTGGTCGGCATGAGGGTGCGTTCCCACCACGTAGTCCAGCTTGTTGTAGCCACGCTCCTGTATATAGGACAGAATACCGGCGCCATGGTAGTTTTCGCCGCTGTCAATCAGCATGGTTTTGCCACTGGGCAGCTCGATAAAAATCGCGTCTCCCTGTCCGACATCCAGATAGTGAACAATCAAATCCGCTTCGAATTCCACTCCGTTTTCGTCAAACAGGCGCTCAATGTCGCAGGAACACAGTGCCGCCGCAAGGCATATCGCCGCTAACAGCAGCGCGAGGATGCGTTTGCACTTCATCGCTTCACCTCCGTATCATTTGAGTCAACCCTACAGAAAAGAGGTCGGTGCAAAGGCATCGACCTCTGATACGCTGCCGGAAATAATCAGAGGTTCTCTTAAGAAGCATTTCCGGTGTAGAGCTGGTAATATTTTCCCTTCTGGTCAAGAAGCTGGTCGTGGGTACCGCGCTCGATGATTCTGCCGTGCTCCAGCACAATAATGCAATCGGAGTTTTTGACGGTGGAAAGACGGTGCGCGATGACAAAGGTGGTTCTGCCCTTCATCAGCTTATCCATGCTGTCCTGTACCATGCGCTCGGTTCGGGTATCAATGGAGCTGGTCGCCTCGTCAAGAATGAGCGCCGGCGGATTCGCTACTGCCGCGCGCGCGATGGCAAGCATCTGGCGCTGACCTTGGCTGAGATTGCCGCCGTCCGCCTTGATGACGGTGTTGTACCCGTCGGGGAGCTGTCGGATGAAGCTGTCGGCATTGGCAAGCTTCGCCGCCGCGATAACCTCCTCGTCGGTGGCGTCAAGCCTGCCGTAACGGATATTCTCCATAATCGTATCGCTGAACAAATTGGTTTCCTGCAAAACGATGCCGAGAGAACGGCGCAGGTCAGCCTTGCGGATTTTATTGATATTGATGCCGTCGTATCGGATTTTGCCGTCCTGAATATCGTAAAAGCGGTTAATCAGATTGGTAATCGTTGTTTTGCCGGCGCCGGTGGAACCGACAAAGGCAATTTTTTGCCCGGGCTTGGCGTAAATATCCACGTTGTGGAGCACCATCTTGTCGTCTGTATAACCAAAGTCCACATCATCCATGACAAGCGCGCCTTCGAGCGGCTTATACTCCACCTCACCTGTCGCCTGATGGGTGTGCTTCCACGCCCACAAGCCGGTGCGCTCCTTGGTTTCTGTCAGCCTGCCGTCTACGATTTCGGCGTTAACAAGGGTGACATAGCCATTGTCTTCCTCGGAGGGCTCGTCAAGCAGCTTGAAAATTCTTTCCGCACCGGCAAGCGCCATGATGATGCTGTTGAACTGCTGGCTGACCTGATTGATTGGCTGGCTGAAATTCTTGTTGAAGGTCAGAAAGCTGACCAGACTGCCCAGTGAAATACCGAAAAAGCCGCTGACCGAGGTGGCGAGGACACCGCCGACGATGGCACAAAGCACATAGCTGACGTTGCCCATCTGCGCGTTAATCGGCATGAGGATGTTGGCAAACATATTGGCGTTGTAGGAGCTTTGAAACAGGGTTTCGTTGAGCTCGGTGAACTCCTCAACGCTCTTTTTCTCGTGATTGAATACCTTGACAACCTTCTGACCGTTCATCATCTCCTCGATGTAGCCGTTCTCTTTGCCGAGGTCAGTTTGCTGCGCAAGGAAGTATTTGCTGCTCTTGCCGCCGATGGTCTTGGTGACCATCATCACCGCGAACACCATGGCAAGCGTGACCAGCGTCAGGGGGACGCTGATGACAAACATACTGGCAAGCACGGAAACAATGGTAATGACACTGTTGAAAATCTGCGGCATACTCTGGCTGATCATCTGGCGGAGGGTATCGACGTCGTTGGTGTAGACGCTCATGATATCGCCGTGAGGATGGGTGTCAAAATATTTAATCGGCAGGCTTTCCATATGTTTGAAGATATCGCAGCGCAAATCGCGCATGGTGCCCTGCGTGACATAAATCATAATGCGTGAGTAGGTATAAGAGGCTGCCGCGCCAAGCAGGTAAAAAACAGCGACGCGCGCGATTGCAAGCAGCAGCGGCGTGAAATCAGGCGTCGGCTGAGAAAGCATCGGTACTATGTAGTCGTCAATCAGACTTTGGATGAACAGCGTGCCCTGAACACTTGCGAGGACGCTGATAATGATGCAGACAAAGACGACAATCAGGTGCACCTTATAACGCTTGAGAATCAGTCCAAGCAGACGCTTGAATACCTGAGCGGGATTTTTGACCTTGGGACACGGCGCCATGCTGCGTTTTCGGCTGTTGCCAACGGGTGCGGGCATATCAGTTTCCTCCCTTCTTGTCAAAGTCACCGCTGTCCTCGGTTTGCGCGATGTAAATCTCGCTGTAAATCGGACAGCTGCGCATCAGCTCTTCATGCGTGCCGACGGCGTTGATTTCGCCCTGCTCCATCACGATGATGCGGTCGGCGTGCTCCACGCTGGAGACACGCTGCGAAATAATCAGCTTGGTGGTATCGGGAATCTCCTCGGCAAAGGCACGGCGGATTTTCGCGTCGGTCGCGGTATCGACCGCCGAGGTAGAATCGTCTAAAATCAGAATTTTCGGTTTTTTGAGCAAGGCTCTGGCGATACACAAGCGCTGCTTCTGACCGCCGGACACATTGGTGCCTCCCTGCTCAATTTTGGTGTGGTAGCCGTCGGGGAAGCTCCGTACAAATTCATCCGCGCACGCAAGCTTGCAGGCATTGACGCACTCCTCCTCGGTGGCGTTTTCGTTGCCCCAGCGGAGGTTGTCGATGATGGTGCCGCTGAACAGGACGTTCTTCTGGAGCACGACCGAAACCTCATCGCGAAGGGTTTCGAGGTCGTAGGAACGGACGTCCTTGCCGCCGACCTTGACGCTGCCCTCACTGACGTCGTAGAGTCTGCCGATGAGGTTGACCAAGCTTGTTTTGGAGCTGCCGGTACCGCCGATGATGCCGATGGTCTCGCCGGAGCGGATATGCAGGTTGATATGCTGAAGCACGGGACGCTCGGATTTTTCGCTGTAGCTGAAGGTGACGTCGTTAAAGTCGATGCTGCCGTCCGGCACCTCATAATCGGGGTGTTCGGGATTGCGCAGGGTGCTTTCCTCGTTGAGCACGCCGGCGATACGCTGAGCACTGGCAAGGCTCATGGTGAGCATGACAAAGATGAACGCGAGCATCATCAAACTCATCAAAATCTGCATACAATAGGTCAGCATGGTGGTCAGCTCGCCGGTGGTCAGCTCGCTGCCGACAATCATGTTCGCGCCAAACCAGCTGATAGCGATAATCGAGCCGTAGATGGTAAGCATCATCAGCGGAGATACCGACACCATCATCTTCTCCGCCTTGACGAAGAGCTTATAGAGGTTGTTTGCTGCGCGATTGAACTTGCCGACCTCGTGCTCCTCGCGCACAAACGCCTTGACGACGCGAATGGAAGAAACATTCTCCTGCACGCTGGCGTTGAGGTCGTCATAACGCTCAAAGACCTGTGTAAAATACTTGTGGGTGCGCGAGATAATGAACGCCATCACAATGGCAAGAAACGCAACCGCGATTAAATACACAGAGGAAAGCTTTAGGTTGATCAGCATGGTCATCGTCATTGCCGCAATCAGGTTGACAGGCGCACGAAAGCAGATGCGCAGCAGCATCTGGTAGGCGTTCTGAATGTTGGTCACATCGGTTGTCATGCGCGTGACCAGACCGGCGGTGGAGTACTTGTCGATGTTGGCGAAGGAGAAGCTCTGGATATTTTCAAACATAGCCTGACGAAGATTTTTGGCAAAGCCTGCCGACGCCTTCGCGCCGTATACGCCGCCCATGGCGCCGGCAAACAAGGCAATCAGCGCACAGAGCAGCATCCACAAGCCTGTCGTCACAATATGCTGCATATCGCCCTTATTGATACCGTCGTCAATCATGGTGGACATCAGCCAGGGGATGATGGTTTCCATCACGACCTCTAATATCATAAAGAGCGGCGTCAGCACGGAGGGAAGAATGTAACCCTTGATATGTACCGCTAAGGTTTTTATCATACAATAGCTCCTTTCAGGTGATTTTTGAGAGTTTTTCTTCTACCCTTTATTATAAAAAACAAACACTTTGCTGTCAATATGCAAAATGAATCTGATGCCGAATGGAGCGGTATCCATGCGCGGATAAGGCACCCAAAATCCGAGATTTTGACCGCGCCTCATCCGCGTCAGCCGAGAGGAATGCTCACTCAGACAGCATACAGCTTCGTTGCGTCGTTGATGTCAAAGTGCTTGTCGCCGTTGATATCGCCGGCGAATTTGATATACTCATTTTCATCCGAATCGGGGAATGTCAAATCCTCCGCCAAATAGCGCTGGATATACACCGCGTCCGCCTGATTGGACTTGCCGTCCATGTTCAAATCCTTCATGCTCGACGGCACCGCTCCTCCGGCAAAGACAAAATCCACCCGATCGTCCCGCATCAGCCGGTTGGCGCAGGCGCTGTCGGTTTTGATAAACAGCAAGCCAACGCTGTCAAGGCTTTCCGTCGGTTTGATGCCTTCCTTGACGATGGCGGTTTTGAGAGAGCGCAAGCGCTCGTTTTTTACGCCGAAGGCAGCCAGATAGCCGTTGAGCTCTCTTACCAACTGCAGCGCGTAGGCGTTATCGGTAAGGGTGCGCTCCAAATCTACGCCGTGCGTCAGATAAAAAGTGCCGGCGAGCGCCAACAGATAGGGATTAGACAAATCCTGACCACAGTATACGGCGGTTTTGTCAAAGCTCGTCAAGCCCTTGCGCGCGCTCAGCTTGGAGTAGCCGTTGATAATCGAATAACCCAGTTCCATTTGCTTCTCGTTTTTCAAATCGTCCATGTCAAACGCCGCCGCAGACGGTACGGTACTGCAATAGCCGACAACCGCAACTAACAGCGCCAACAGGTAAGCAATCAGCCTTTTCATAAAAAATACACCTCCGTCTGCGGTTAGTATGCCGCAAACGGAGGTGAAAATGTATTGCAAAAGGGCGCCTCTAATACTAATTTCAAATGAAACACTTTCATTTGAAATACGCGTGCTACGCACGCTGATGCCGCGCAATGCGCGTCATCCCGTCTCATGCAAACTCAAACGCGCCTACGGCGCTATAAAAAGCTTTAAAGCTTTTTAATTGAGTTTAGTATAAACTATTTATCCGGCTCGGGCGCGTCCATTTCGGCGATATGCCGCTGAATGACGGTGACGTCGGTAATATCAACCTTTTTGTCGTCGTTGCAGTCCAGATACCGGTTGTCCGGCAGCGCCGCATCCGCAATATGCGCGATTTTCTTTTGAATGAGCGTCGCGTCGGCAATATCCAGCTTGCCGTTGCGGTTGCTGTCTCCGGCAATCCTCATACGAAAGGACAGCCCGTTCGTCAGATAGAGCCGGTAAAGCTCCTGACCGGTGATGACGGACTGCCTTAAGCCATCCTCAAGGCTTAACACATCGCCGGTTTGGGGATTGATGAGCAGATAGCCAAGCTCGGAGGGATAATAGTAATTGTAATCCTCATAGATATAACCGCCGATTTGCTTGAACTGCTCTAAAGGCATTGTCACAGCGGAACGGGCATGGACAAGATAGTAGCCCTCATATACACCGGCTAACGGGGTGTAGTCAATCAAAGGCGGCGCGTCCCACTCGTTCTCTACACGAAGCAGCGCGTAAACAGGCGCGTAAATCCCCGCGAAGGTCTTTGGCGCTAAACAATCATCCGGCTCCCTGACGGCTTCCACCGATTGGAGCTGCCTGAAATAAGTCGTACAGGCTTCGTTTATCGGTGTCATGTCCTCCGGCAAATGCCGGCAGAGGTTCTCTGCCGCTGCGTTCACACCTTGCAGAATCAGCAGGTTTTCCGCGTCAAAAGCGTCGCTGTGCCGCTCCAAAAGCGCGGAGGTATATTGATAAAATGCCGACAGGGTTCTTTTGTCAAGGGAGTTACAGGGATACAAATCATCCGTCAGGCGCTCTTCATCGTCGGGAATATAACCGCTGTTGAAGCCGTCGTCCGTGGCATGAGCGACGAACGAGGCGGAGAAGAAGGTTAACAGTACTATCAGCAGGCAGCAAATGGTTATGCGTGTGGTTTTCATACGATTCACTCCTTATCTCAATGTGATATTGCCGTACAAACGGACATAGTAGAAGGTTCTGCTTTTTTTACTGCTGAAAACGCGAATGGTATACCACCCCTGCGGCAATTGCTGATGGGAGGAAACAGTAATACGGAAGGTGTTCTCCGCTGTTTTTGACATATTCCCGTGCCATTCCCAGCCGGTACCGTACACCTGAACGGACAGTACTTCCTCGTCCTGAAACGTGCCGTTGTCCACATAGGTGATGGTTCCTTCAAAATACTCCTGCGGCTCGTCCTCACCGGGCGCAGAGGCGACATCAGGCGTCTCAGGCTCTACAATCCACGGCTCCACGGTTACCGGCTCCTCGTCTGTCGGCTCCTCAGATGCCGCCGGCTCCGGCGGATCGGTAAGCGGCAGTGTAGTCGATGCAGGCGCTTCTGTCTGCGGCGCGATGGAAGCGGAGGTTGTCGGGGCAGCAGTCGCTGTTCCACTGCCGCGCGTCGCCGTCATCGGAACGTTAGCTGTATCTGGATGGGTTGACGCCGCCGAGGTCTGTCTGTCATCATCGGTGACAGGCGATGTTTCGCCCTGCGAAGCAGGGACATAGCGTGCGCCGTCCTGCGCGGTGAAGGCAGGCGCCGTCGTTTCCGGCGATATCGTCGGAGCTGCCGGCAACGGCTGCTGACCGGTTGTCAGAAAGAGAAATACGCTGAGTCCCACCACAAACGCGACGCTTGCCGCTGCGGCGATGAGGTAAATTTTTTTCAGTGGAAGCGGTCTGCTTTTATTCTTTTTAGGAATATTAATGGCGTTTTCCACCCAGTTCTCGGGCGTTTTGACATTTTGCAGTCCGTCAAATCGGATGTCATTCAAGCGTATCACCTCCGTAAATGGATTTGAGCCTTTCACGACCGCGCTTCAAGAGAGATTTGACTGTGTTCTCATTCTTTCCGAGAATTTGCGCGATTTCCGCCACCTTGTACCGCTCGCAGTAGTATAGGTAGAGCACCTCCCGATACTTGGGAGGTGTTTGCATCAATGCCCAGCTCATATCGGACGTATCCCAGTCGAACATAACCGCCTGCTCCTTGGCGGCGTCGAGGGGAAGAACGCCGCGGTTTTTGCGCAGATACGAAACACATTCGTGAATAGCGACACGAATCAGCCATGCCTTGAGGTGCTCCTCGTTTTCAAAGTCGGGAGATTTGAAGCAGAGCTTGAAAAAGACGTTCTGGAAGCAGTCCTCCGCGTCCGCGAAATTGCGCAGACGCATCATACAGACGCGCGTTACCGTATCGGCATACTTCCTCACAGCCTGTTCATAGGTCAGGCGCGCAAAACGCTTTTCCTCACTGCCGCTCATGTTCTCCCCTCCTTTATGATTAACACGCTGTGAAAAGGCGGATTGGTTGCGTGCCATAAAAAAATTCAGAGACGGTTACATCTCTGAATGAATGATTGCCCGATAGGCAACGACTGCCGCCTCAGGCTCCATATTGCAGGTGAGCACATAAAAACGCGCTCGTCCGATTAATAAATCAAAGTTTTCAAGCATCATTTCGGCGGTTTTCGCGCCGACCATATGCGCGGTCTGGAAATAGAGGTTTTGAATGACCTCCGCGTCGGTCGGCACGCGGACACTGTTGTGCTCTCCCCTTTCGACAAAGACAATTGCGCCTAACGGATAGCTTTCATTGAGGGCAATGCCGCTGCCGCCGTCAAAGGGTGTGCCGTGGACAATCACCTCATCCTCATACAGCCGTACCACCGGCTTGTCGTCATTCATGATATGGACGCGGTCGCCGAACTGCCGCAGCCACAAGCGCGTATGGGTGGACTTGCCGACGCCGGACGCGGCGGAAAACAGATATGCCTTGCCGTCGCAGACAATCGCGGAGGAATGCACCAGCATCGCATGAAAGCGGATGACGGCGCGGTTAAAACGGTCGCCGACGCCGAAGCTTTCCGCCTGGGCAAAGGTGGTATCCGCGGTCATTCGTTTGAGCAGCGCTTCGGTCTGTTCACGGGAAAAGCGCAGGGTAATGTCCGCCTCGCGTTCCGCTTCACAGGCAAACGGCGCCAGAAAGGAAGCGAATTCCTCGGTCTGCGGCTCATATGCCGTCACGAGGTTAGCAATCAGGTAGTTCATTGCGTTTTTCCTTTCTGTTCAAATGAAGCAAGAAAAAAAGCTTGCGGATTTGCGGATGGTAAAACCGGTTGATTTCAGCGCCGAGCATCAGACAGATGATGCAAAAATACAGCCAGACCATGATTACCGCCAGGCGCGTCAGACCACCGTAAATCGAGAAGCCATTGAAATTGTTGACATAAATAGAAATGCCCAACGAGAGCACAAACCACGAAACCGTGCACAGTACCGCGCCGGGAAGCTGGTAGCGAAAGCCGTAGCCTTTGCGTGCTTCACGGCTCAGATTGGGAAAATTGCGGTAAATCAGCGCGAACAGCACCACGAGATACACAAAGATAATCACGAAACGATAGCGATAGACAGTGCCGATAAAGTCCGGCATATCGACAAGGTACTGTTTAATCAGGCTGTCAAGGGTTTTTCCGAGAACGACCACCAGCATCGTCAGTGTCAGAATCACAAACAAAACGACGGTATATACCATCGAACGCAGCCGCAGAAAAAACCAGTTACGGTTTTCGTATGTTTCATGCACACGGTTGAGTCCGTTGGTAATCGCCTGCACGCCCTTTGCCGCCGACCACAGCGTGATAATGATCGTCACCAAGCTGATGCCTGTGGTGCTCTGGTACACATTGCTCATAAAATCGGACATATAGCGCGAGGCGGTCTCGTTGAGAACAAGGCTGAAAAAATTATCCAGCGTTTCAAAGGGAATATGAAAGCTCTGAAGAACTGACACCACGAACATCGCGAGCGGCACGGAAGACAAAATCAGGAAAAACGCCGACTGTCCGGCAATCGCGAAGATATTATGATGAATCACCTGGTCGATAAACGGCTTGAAGCGCTGATAAACTTTTTTCATGTCGATTTACCGTCTTTTTTGGACTGGACGTTATAAGAAATACGGGTAAGTGCCTTTTCACTGACAAAATGTGAAAAAAACTTGACTAACTTCATTCCCATCCCCGGGATAATGACCATCTTGCCGCGCCGCGCCTGATCAAAGGCATATCGCGCCACCTCACGGGGGTGGAGTCCGTTCATCGCGAACCGGACGTTGGCGACGTCATTAAAATTGGTATTGACCGGTCCCGGGCACAGCACGGAAATTTTGACATGGCTGCCCGCGCGGCGCAGCTCCTCATGGATGCCCTCCGTCAGGCGAACGACATAGTTTTTGGAGGCGTAGTAGCTCGAAAAGGTCGGACCGGCGGAGAAGCCTGCCATCGAACCGACGTTGAGAATCAGACCGCTGTCGCGGTCGAGCATATCGTTGAGGTACAGCTTGGTGAGAATGTGCACGGCGCTGATGTTGGTGTGAATCAGCTTGATTTCCTTGTCAAGCGGTACGTCATGAAATTTGCCGTATACGCCAAAGCCGGCGTTGTTGATCAGCACGTCAATTTCTTCGCCGTCGTTGTGCAGGTGTTCGTAGAGATCAAACGCGTCCTGCTCGCGCGAAAGGTCAATGGTGACAACGCGGACACTGACGCCGCTGAGCTCGTCGCGCAGCTTGTACAGCTCGTCGGTACGACGCGCGCAGATAATGAGATCATAACCAAGCTCCGCAAGATAATAGGCGAATTCTCTGCCGATGCCGGAGCTTGCGCCTGTAATCAAAGCCTTCATGCTTACTCCTTTTCAGCGACAGCGCACAGCCACGTGGTGCCGCTCTTGACATAGGTTCGGGTGTTCAGATAGCCTGCGCGGAACAGCATATCCTCGATGCCCTCGCGCGTTACCGCCTCGATGTTCAGGCGTTTTTCCACCGCCTCCCATTTTTGCGGATTGTCGGGGTCTGCGAGCATTTCAAACACCAGCAGCAGTCTGCCGCCGCGTTTGAGGGTGCGTCCGATTTCGCGGAGGTCGCCGAGCTTGTCAGGCCAGAAATAATAGGTTTCGACCGCCGTGACCGCGTCAAACTTTTCATCCTCAAAGGGCAGCGACGACACCGACGCCTGCCGGATAACCGCCTTGCCGCAGAGGACATTTTTATGATTGAGCTTCTCCGCCTTTTTGACGCAGAGCTCTGAATAGTCAATGCCGTATACCTTGCCGCTGCCGACCATGCCGCAGAGCTTGTCTACGGTTCTGCCGCCGCCGCAGCCGACGTCGAGCACCACACTGCCGCTCGATACGGGAAAATGCGTCAGCGCCCAGTCGGTCAGCTCGTGGTGTCCTTTATTCATAGAACGAATCATCAGCCGTCCCCAGAAGCCGTCCGGTTTGACGGCGTTTTCGGTGAGCTTGTGGTATTTCATCATTTCACTTCTTTCGGATTGTTACTAAGGCAGTGTTGCCATATTCTTATTATAGCCGCCGGTGTACGCGAGGTCAAGAAAAATCAAGTTGTCAAATCTACAAGACTCTGACAAAAAACGACAAACTCTCCCTCATACCGTCAATCACGCCGCAGCAGCGCGACGCTTTCGACATGGGCGGTGCGGCTGAACATATCGCAGGGAGTGACCTCCGCCGTTTGGTAGCCGTTTTCCGCAAAATATTTCAGGTCACGGGCGAGCGTCGCCGGATCACAGGAAACATAGACAACGCGCGAAGGGCTCATTTTGGCAACGGTTTTCACCAGCGCTTCGCCGCAGCCCTTGCGCGGCGGATCTAAAATCACGACGTCCGGCGCAATCCCCTCCTGACGGAGCTGTTCCGCTGCCGCCGGTGCGTCGGCACACAGAAAACGGGCGTTTTTGACGCCGTTGCGCAGGGCGTTTTGTTCCGCGTCACGCACCGCGTCCGCGATTATTTCCACGCCGATGAGCGAAGCGCAGCTGTCCGCCATGGTCAGACCGATGGTGCCGGTACCGCAGTAGAGGTCGAGCACGTGTTCCCGACCGGTGAGAGCAGCGTATTCGCGTGCCTTGGCGTAGAGCTTCTCGGCCTGCGCACGGTTGACCTGCCAGAACGAAAACGGTGAAATGCGGAAAATTTTGCCGCAGAGGACGTCCTCGATAAAGCCGTCACCGAAAGCGACACGGTTTTTGCTGCCTAAAACAACGTTTGTTTTTTCTCTGTTGGAATTAAAAATAACTGTTTTCAAGTTCGGCAACTGTGAGCGCAGGGCTTGCAGCAGCACGTCCTCATGCTTTAATCCGCCGCCGTTCACCACATAGCAAACCATCAGCTCGTCTGTCACCTCGGCGTGTCGGATATACAGGTGTCGCAGACTGCCCTTGCCGGTGGACTCGTCATATACGGAGACATCGTAGGTATTGACAAAATCGCGCGTGACGCGGATGACATCCGCAAACTGCTCGGGCTGCAGCGCGCAGTCGGCACAGTCGATAATCCGGTGGCTGTGAAAGGCGTAAAACCCGATTTGTGTCTTTCCGTCACGGTCTTTTCCGACAGGAAACTGCGCCTTGTTGCGATAGCGGTCGGTGCGTTCGCAGGCGATCATGGGACGAAAGACGGTTTGGATACCACCGACGCGTTCCACGGCGTCACGTACACGCTGCTGCTTGACGCGGCACTCCTCCGCGTAGGTGATATGCCGCCACGCACAGCCGCCACACTGTGAAAAGCAGGCGCAGTCCGGCGTAATCCGTGCCGGCGAGGGCGTGAGGATGTCCTCAATTTTGCCGAAGGCGTAGGTTTTCTTCACCTTCAGCACACGCACCGTCAGCTCGTCGCCGATGGCGGACAGCGGCACAAACACCGCCATTCCGTCTGCTGTCCTGCCGACGCCGCTGCCCTCTGCCGTAGCGGAGGTGATGGTGAGGGGTATCAAATCATTCTTCTTCATAGCGGTTTTCCTTTAGTCAATAGTATACTATATTCTAACATTACAGGGCGGTTTTGGCAACCGATTTCATGAAATTTGCGTTTGGGACTTTATTTTTCGCGCTTTTCGCTTTATAATAAATATAATGTTAGTATTAGGAGTGTTAGGTATGAATTATGACGAGCTTTTAAATCATATTAAGAGAATTCACTTTATCGGTATCGGCGGCAGCGGTATGTGTCCGTTGGCGGAAATCCTGCGCGGCGAGGGCTTCGCGCTCTCCGGCTCTGATATGAACGAGGGCGAAACGCTCGACCGCATCAAAAGCTATGGCATCCCCGTATATATGGGACACGCCGCGGAAAACATCAAGGGCGCGGAGCTGGTGGTGTATTCCGCCGCGATTAAGGAGACAAATCCCGAACGCCAGGCGGCGGTGGAGCAGGGAATCCCCTGTATTGAGCGCAGCGTGATGCTCGGCGTGGTCACGCGCCGCTACAAGAGGAGCATTGCCGTTTCGGGTACGCACGGCAAAACCACCACGACCGCGATGCTCTCGCAGGTGCTGATTGGCAGTGGCTTTGATCCCTCCGCCATCATTGGCGGCAAGCTGCCCTTTATCGGCGGCAACAGCTATGTTGGTCAGAGCGATATCATTGTCTGCGAGGCGTGCGAATATGTGGACACCTTTTTAGAGCTGAATCCGTTTATTTCCATCATCCTCAATGTAGACGCCGACCATCTTGACTACTTCAAAAATCTGGACAACATCAAAAAGTCCTTCAGACAATTTGCCGAACAGACCACCGGTCTGCTGGTCATCAACGGCGACGACGCAAATACGCTGGACGCGGTGAAGGATGTCGATATTGAAAAAATCACCTTCGGCTTCGGCGAAAACTGCGACTACCGCGCGGTCAATGTCAGCGCTGACAAAGGCGTGCACGAGCAGTATGATTTGCTGTACAAGGGCGAAAAGCTCACCTCGGTGCAGCTGATTGTCCCCGGCAAGCACAATGTGTACAACTCGCTTGCCGCTGCCGCGACAGCGCATTTTCTCGGTGCGACCGCCAATGAGATTTCCGAAAATCTGCACAAATTCGGCGGCGTACACAGACGCTTTGAAATTCTCGGCACTCCCGACGGCATCACCGTTGCCGACGATTTTGCCCATCATCCCACCGAGCTGACCGCGACGCTGACCGCAGCGATGAGCATGGGCTTCCGCAAGGTATGGGCGGTGTTCCAGCCGCACACCTTCAGTCGTACCGCCATGCTGCTGAATGACTTTGCCGAGGCGCTGAAAATTCCGGATGTGGCGATTATTTCCGAGATTTTGCCCGTTCGCGAGACAAACACCTACAATATTTACTCGCGAGACCTCGGCGCGAAGGTGCCCGGCTCGGTTTGCCTTGACACCTTTGAGGAAATCACGGAGTATGTTTGCAGCCACGCGCAGGAGGGAGATTTAATCCTGACCATGGGCGGCGGCAACGTCTATATGTGCGCCAATATGATTTACAGCCAGCTGCAATACCTTGCAGAAAACAAATAAACGTGATAAAACCGCGCCTTCGAAAAATCGAAGGCGCGGTTTTTTAGGAGAATTTATCAAACATGATGGTGTTGTTGGAATTACCAGCCGAAAATCTGATCCCAGAAATCATCTGAGCCGGACTGACGCTGACGGGAATTATCACTGCCGGCGCTTTCGCTGAGCTTTGCGGAGGGCTTATACTCGGCAAGCGTGAGCTTGATGTCCTGCGTCTGACCGTTGCGCTTAACGGTGAGGGTGACCTCGTCTCCGACCTTGTTGTTTTCAAGCGCCTTGCTGATATCCGCCTGCGTGGAAACGTTGGTGCCATTGACCGACACAATCAGGTCGCCGCGCTTGAAGCCCGCGGATTCCGCGTTGGAGCCGCTGTTGACAGAAAGGACGTAGCAGCCGAGCTCGTTGACGCCGTAATAGAAGGCGGTGTCGTTGGAGTTGATATCGACAAACTCCATGCCCATGTCAATTTTGCCGGTGACATAGCCGTAGTTTTGCAAATCCTTGATAATATCAATCACGTTGTTGACAGGAATGGCAAAGGCGATACCCTCTACCTCTGTCGCGCTGTCCTTGGCATTGACAATGCCGACAAGCTCGCCGTTGGCGTTGAAGAGACCGCCGCCGGAATTGCCGGGGCTAATCTGGGCATTGGTCTGCAGCAGTGTCATATTTTTGTCTTCAATGGTAACCTCACGCGCTAAAGCGGAGATAATGCCGTCGGTAACGGTGCCGCCGAGGGTGCCGAGAGGATTGCCGATGGCAACCACATAATCGCCGACCGCAAGGGACGCGCTGTCACCGAAGGTAGCAGGTGAAAGTCCCTCCGCGCTAATCTTAATCAGCGCGATATCGTTGTCCTCATCGCTGCCGATCAGCGTCGCGTCGTAGGTGGTGTTGCCGTCGCGCAGGGTGACGGTGATGGTGTTGGCGCCGTCGATGACATGGTGGTTGGTCACGATATAGCCGTCGGCGGAAATAATCACGCCGGAGCCGGCTCCCTGGGTGACATACTGACGGGCAAAGCTGCCGGTGGTGATGCCCTCGGTAGCGATTTCAACCACGCTGTCAGCCGTCTTTTTGACGATGTCCGAGGTGGTGGACGCGGACACCGATGACGCGTTGGTCACAGCGCCGGAGCTGACCTGATTGATAGTCACGTTGCCGGTGGTGGTGCTGCTGAGATTTTTGGCAAGGAAGCCGCCGCCGAAGCCGAGAGCCGCCGAAGCGACCACTGTCAGCGAAAGCATCGCGGCAATAAAACCGCGGGATACGGGCTTGCGCTCCTTCTTTGCCTTTTTCGGCGCCGATTGCGGCGGAGTTGCCGGCGCGGAGTACTGCTGCTGTGTGTAGCCGCTGTAGCCGCTCTGCTGATAGCCGCCGTAGGGATTGGCGCTTTGCTGCTGCGGCTGCTGATAGGCGCTGTAGCTCTGCTGCGTGCTGTAGCCCGTCTGCGAACCGTAGGTGCTCTCATACCGGTTGGGGTTGTGCGGTGCGTCCGTGTTGTTGCCGTTGACATAGGAGTGATGATACTCGCCGCCGAGACTTTCGGCGGACGCGGATTCCTCCTCGGCATTCCATTCATAGGAGCCTTCGGGTGTCTGCTCGGCTGTTTCAGCCGAACGGTACACCTCATACTCCGGTGTATCGGCGCTTTCCTGCGCCTGAGCGCTCTCCTCTGCCAAAGGCTCGGATTGGGGCGCTTGGTCTGGATTCATATTGTTCTCATATTCATCATAAAAATCTTTCATGGTAATTGCCTCCTGTAATGCAACAGCTTGTGCTGTTCTTTCTTGACTACGGCTATATCATAATGCCCCAAAGTGAAAACTGTATGAATTCAACATGAAAAAATGTGAGATTTTTGAAAACAGAAATTGAAACCCCCTTGCCTGTGCGAAAACAAGCAAGGGGTTGTGTATTATTCGGCTGCCGCAGCGTTGACAGCTGATTCTTCTTTTTTCTTTTTTGGAACAATCTCGACGATTTTTCGCGTTACCTTGACTTCATCATAGCGTTTTTTGAAGGCGACGCGACCGGTGAATTTCCGTCCGCAGTTTTTGCAGCTGAAATCAGCGGAAAAGCTTTTGTTATGCAGCCGCCATTTTTTGGTGCGGCGCATCGGCTTGCCGCAGCGGTCACAGCGAAAACGCAGCTGCGCGGCGTCAACCGCCGGATCGGTGAGGTCGGTGATAAAGTGATTTTTGAAGGTCATGCGGTCGTAGAATTCCTCGCAGTCCGCACGCATGATGCTGTCCTCGAGGGGGAATTTTCCGGAGACAGCTT
>JAFUUV010000021.1 GCA_017471345.1 Ruminococcus sp. | reverse complement strand
TAGACCTTCTACTTTTTAATAGCGCCGTAGGCGCGTCAAGATTGTATAAGACGGCAATTGCGCTTTTGCGCAATTGGAAAACGCGCCAAGCGTTTTCTCTCTGATAGAAAGTTGTCTACTTTCTATCAGAGAATAGTATTAGTCGAGGTTAAAGCGCACCTTGATAGAGTTGGCGTGCGCGGTCAGTCCCTCGGTGTTGGCAAAGCGGATGATATCCGCCGCGTCCGCACGAAGGGCATCCTCGGTGTAGTAAATAAAGCTTGATTTTTTGATGAAGCTGTCAACAGAAAGCGGCGAGAAGAAACGCGCGGTACCGCTGGTGGGAAGGACGTGGTTGGGACCGGCAAAATAGTCGCCGAGCGGCTCGGGACTGTAGCTGCCGAGGAATACCGAACCGGCGTTGTCCAGCTTGCCGACGTATTCCATCGGATTTTCGCAGCAGACCTCCAGGTGCTCCGGCGCCAATTCATTGGCAAAATCCACCGCCTGCTGCATATCGCTGCAGACGATGACAGCGCCGAAATTGTCGAGCGAGCTTTCGATGATATCGCGGCGTTCAAGGCGCTGCATTTGCTTTGTCAGCTCCTCTTTTGTCTGTTCGGCAAGAGCAGCGCAGTCTGTCAGCAAAATTGCCGAAGCTAAGCGGTCATGCTCCGCCTGGCTCATCAAATCGGCGGCAAGGTATCCGGGGTTAGCGGACTTGTCCGCGATAATCAGGATTTCGCTGGGACCGGCAATCATGTCGATGTCCACAACACCGTACAGAAGCTTTTTGGCGGTAGCGACAAAGATATTGCCCGGACCGACGATTTTGTCTGCCTTCGGCACGGTTTCCGTGCCGTATGCCAGTGCCGCGACTGCCTGTGCGCCGCCCATCAGAAAAACGCGGTCAACACCGGCAATCTTTGCCGCGGCGATAATATTCGGGTTGGGTGTGCCGTCCTTCTGCGGCGGAGTGACCATGATGATTTCCTCCACACCGGCGATTTTGGCCGGAATGGCATTCATCAGCACGGACGACGGATAAGCAGCCGTTCCGCCGGGCACATAGATGCCGACGCGCTTGAGACCGCGGACACGCTGTCCCATCATGACACCGTTGGGTTTGGTGGTCAGCCAGCTCTGCTGCAGCTGTCTTTGATGAAAGTCCGCGATGTTCTTTGCCGCCTTTTCAACGGTGGAGAGATAATCCGCGTCGCAGGACGCGATGAGGGCATCCATCTCCTCGGGAGTAATCTCCGTCTTTTCAGGCGCCTTTCCGTCAAATTTAACGGTGTACTCTCTGACCGCAGCGTCGCCGTTTTGGCGGACATTCTCTAAAATTTCCGTCACGACGGGAATAACATTTTTATCGGAATTTTGCGCCCTTGTTTTGAGGGTTTTGATAAAGGCGTACTCCTGCACGCCGTCAGCTGTAACTGTCGTAATCATTGTGTGACTGCCTCCAATTTCTTTTGTAACGCTTCAATCTCCTTTTTCCGCAGCTTAAGACTGGCGGTGTTGGCAATCAGCCTTGCGGAAATATCGGTCACCCATTCAATGATTTCAAGACCGTTTGCCTTGAGTGTGGAGCCGGTCTCGACAATATCGACGATGCCGTCCGAGAGACCGACCAGCGGCGCCAGCTCGACTGAGCCTTCAATTTTGATGATACGCACATCCATGTTTTTGTCGTCAAAAAACGCGCGGGTGACATTGGGGTATTTGGTAGCGATGGTTTTGGTATTATATCCGCTGTAAAAATCGGTGTTCTTTTTGGTGGCAAGCGCAAAGCGGCATTTGCCGAAGCCGAGGTCGAGCAGCTCATAAAAAGAGGTGCCGTTTTCTAAAATGGTATCCTTGCCGACGACGCCGAGATCGCAGACGCCGTGCTCGACATAAGTAATCACATCCGCTGCCTTTGCGAGAACTACCTCGAAATCATTGTCGCCGATGGGAAGAATCAGCCGTCTGCCCTTATTGCGCACCTCGTCGCAATTGTAACCGATTTTTTCCAACAGCTCTACGGTGGTTTTCTCCAGTCTGCCCTTGGTGAGGGCGATTCTCAATGGTTTCATGCCTGCTCCTCCCCTACGCTGATGACCTCCGGTATACCGCGTGCGGCGGCGAAGGCTTGTGTTTGTTCCAGTGTGGGCAATACACTGAACTGTGCCCTTTTGCCATGGCTATTCAGCTCGGAAACAACGGAAATCGCCTGCATCTCCGCGCCGTCCGCAGCAAAGACCAGCACATCGGGCTTGTCGGAATAGCTGACGGACGTGTCCGAAAGCTTCCAGAAGGTGACCGCGTCCGTATCAATCGCAAAGCCGGCGGCGCCCATCGGCGCGTCAAATTCCGATAACAGCTCGTCATATCTGCCGCCGGTGATGACGGCATCTCCGATGCCGTTGATATAACCGGCAAAGACGAAGCCTGTGTAATAATCATTGCGCTGTACCAGTCCGAGGTCGATGATGATTTTTTCGCCGAGACCGAGTGTGGAAAGGTTGCGGTATAAAGTATGTAAATATTCGAGCGCTGCCTGCGCCTTGGTTCCCTCGCAGATGCGCGCCGCCTGCTCGATGACCTCCTCTCCGCCAAACAGCGACGGCAAACGGCGGATGGCGGAAACACTGCGGCTCGGCGCCAGCTTGTCAAGCAGGTTGTTGAGTGCGGAATAGTTTTTGCTCTCAATGGAAACACGGATTTTTTCCTTGTACTCCTCGTCGATTTCCAGTCCGTCAGACAGGGCGTCGAATACCTCGGCGTGTCCCAGTTCAATGCGGAAATCCTCCGCGACAGCGGACAAAGCGCTGATGGCGGTGGTGAGTATCTCCAAATCCGCACGCAAGCCCTTGGCGCCCAAAAGCTCGACGCCCATTTGCATCAGCTCGGTGCGTCTGCCGGTAAGCGTGGGTTGGTTGCGGTAAACCGCCTGCTTATAATACAGGCGCACGGGCAACAGACTGTTTTTCAGACGGGAAGCCACCATCCGCGCGATGGGAAGGGTGGAATCCGGACGGGCAACCAGCAATCTGCCCTTGTTGTCCGTCAGCTTAAACATATCCTCCTGCGAAATGCCGCTGCACGGCACGGAAAACACATCATAAAACTCAATGCCCGGAGTGATGACGCGCTTGAAGCCTCGCGTGACAAACACGTTCTCGATGCTGCCGCATACGTCATCCATCGCGGAACACTCCGCGAACAGAAAATCGCGCGTTCCCTCGGGGGTGATTTTCAAATATCTTTTCATATTGACTCTCCAAAAACGCTTTAGTGTGATAATGTGGTAATACGTTAATATATTAACATATTAAATAATCCCTGTCAAGGCAATACCGCACAATCAGGGTTTTGACTGTGCGGTTTCTCCGTTTTGCATGAATTATCAGATTTTTTATGAGAAAATTTTATTTTGTTTCCGACTGATCCATAAAGTCTTCCTCTTCGTTTGCTTCTTCCTCGGAATCTTCAGCTTCATCGTTTTCCTTGCCGAGAATCTTTTCAAGATGCAGACGCTTTTTGAGGCGCTCACGCTGTTCCTGCTCTTTGGCAGCTCTCTTTTTTCTTTGCTCCTCCGCAATTTCGGTGTAATGGAGGACATCGAATTCCAACGCCTGCTGACCGAGCTTGCCCTTTGCCTTAATCCGGTTGCGGACACGTTTGCCGATCAGAGTGTAGATTGCCGCGTAAATCGGCGTACCGAGAATGAAGCCGGGCAAGCCAAACAGCGCGCCGCAGACAACGACGCTGAACAGAACGCCGAAGCTGGAGATGCCGAGCTGGTTGCCGATAATCTTCGGCTTAAAGATATTGCCGTCAAGCTGTTGGATAACAACAAGGATGATGACGAACCAAATCATATACATCGGATCGACAAGGAAGAGAATAAGCGCGCTCGGGATGCCGCCAATGAACGGACCGAAAAACGGAATGATGTTGGTCACGCCGACCACCACGGCAATCATCGGCGCGTAGGGAATATGGAAAATCGACATGGTGATATAGAGCAGTACGCCGATTAAGCCGGCGTCGATGATATCGCCGACAAGAAAACGACCGCATTTGGTATCGGTGACATCCACGATTTCATATACACGCGGCAAAAACTTCATCGGGATAAAGGCAACCGCCATACGCTTTGCCAGACGGCAGAGCTGCTCCTTCGAGGCGAGGAAGTAGATGGAGATGATGATGGACATCAGGAAATTATACACGCCCGAAGCGGTGTTGGAAAGAAT
>JAFUUV010000122.1 GCA_017471345.1 Ruminococcus sp. | reverse complement strand
CCAAAAGGCTGCGTGATATTCAAAGAGCTGTTCCTTTGGGGTAAGGGGAAGTGTGCGGTTTTTTCAACATTTTTCCACATAACTGCTGCAAAAAAGAGGGCGCTGTGAAGTCGGAAGCTTTTAGCTTCGTTTCTTCACAGCGCCGGCTTCGCGCTTTGCTGAGCCGGAAAGAGGCTGCCGAATCGGTTTAGCTGAAAATGCATCCAGAGCAAAGTAATTCTTGAAATCTTGATATCTGCGATACCGAATTTCTATAATAATCTTATACATCAAAGAAAAATCAAGAAACTTTTTGATAGGTATTGAGTTTTAAGAGTCTTTGTGGTATAATATAGTTAGCAGCGGCTAACTGTATAGAAATTCACTGGGGAGAAACAACTCAGTGATTGATATTGTGGTGAAAAAATAGACTATTGCAGAAGGGTGAACTGCTGTAATCCGTGGTTCAATAATAAACAGGATTGAAAGGATTGTAAGCAAATGATAAAAATAACCATTATCGGCGCGGGCTATGTTGGTGCGACAATCGCCTATGCGCTGATGCTGAAGGGCATTGCCGATGATATTGTTTTGGTAGATATTGATGAGAAAAAAGCGCAGGCGGAAGCAGATGACATTCAGCACGGCGTTGCCGCAATGGGAACTTCCGCGGTTCGCGCAGGCACTTACGCGGACACTGCTGACAGCGATTTGATTATTATCACCGCCGGCAGAAACAGAAAGCCGACCGAAACGCGCTTGGATATGATTCACGATAACATCGGTATTATGAAGGACGTGTGTGAACAGTTGAAAAAGCATGGCGCAAGGGGCGTCGTGCTGCTTGTTTCCAATCCTGTTGATGTTCTGACCTATTACTGCGACAAATGGCTCGGCTTGCCGGACGGAACCGTGTTCGGCACCGGCTGCACGCTGGACACCTCGCGCCTACTAAGGGCGGTAGCTGACTATACCGGCAGCCCGGTTTCCGAGGTCAGCGGATATGTTATCGGTGAACACGGCGAAAGTCAGGTACCTGTTTGGAGCAGTATCGCTGTCCATGGAAAGCCGGTTGCGGAATACTGTATGCTTCACGGCTTAATCTGGAATGAAGCAATCCGGCAAACGATTCAGAACAGAGTAAAATCACTCGGCACGCAGATTATCGCCGCAAAAGGGAGAACGCATTATGGAATTGCCACCTGCGTTTGTATGCTGGCAGACGCTGTCCTTCATCAAAAAGAAACCGTCGCCTCGGTTACGTCACCGTTGCATGGCAAATGCGGCTTGCATGAGGTTGCGCTGAGCCTTCCCTGTATTATTTCAGGCAAAGGGATTGTCAGAAAACAAATGTCTATTTTGACAGATGAAGAACAAGCAAAACTAAAAAGCAGCGCCGAAAAATTAAAAACCACGCTGACGGAGATGAGCTGATGGAGCTTTCGGTTATCGCTGGCGTTATCATTCCGTTTATCGGCACCTCGCTCGGCGCGGCTTTTGTGTTTTTTATGCGGAAAAACCTCAGCCGCAGCGTGCAGCGCGCCTTAACAGGCTTTGCGGCAGGCGTGATGACGGCGGCTTCCGTTTGGAGCTTGCTGATTCCCGCCATTGAGCAGAGCAGCGGTTTAGGCGGCTTTGCCTTTATCCCGGCAGCTGTCGGCTTTTGGGCAGGCACGCTGTTCCTTCTGATTCTCGACAAAACCATTCCGCACCTGCATATGTTTGCCGATAAAGCCGAGGGACATCGCAGCAGGCTTGCCAAAACCACTATGATGCTGCTGGCGGTCACGCTGCACAATATCCCCGAAGGCATGGCTGTCTGCGTGTTGTACGCAGGATTGTTGTCGGCTTCGCCGCAGATTTCCGCAGGTGGTGCGTTGGCGCTGGCAATCGGTATTGCCATTCAGAATATCCCGGAGGGCGCGATTATCTCTATGCCGCTTCACGCGGAAGGGAAAAGCAAGATGTTTTCATTTGCAGGGGGTGTGATTTCAGGCGCGGTAGAGCCAATCGGCGCATTGCTCACGATTTTGGTATCATCGCTGATGGTGCCTGTCATGCCGTATTTGCTGAGCTTTGCGGCAGGCGCCATGATTTACGTCGTGGTTGAGGAGCTGATTCCTGAAATGAGCGAGGGAGAACATTCCAACATTGGCGTAATCATGTTCGCGCTCGGCTTTACGGTCATGATGATTTTGGACGTGGCATTAGGGTAGAACAGGAGCTTGCCTTCGTGAAAAGCCCTGACGCAAAATAGACTTCTGGACAAGCGGCATGAAATCTGTTATCATATGATTCAGAATAATGGAATTATATGATGGAGGAAACATGAAACTGACGAACATTCACCACATTGCCATCATTACCTCTGATTATGCGCGCACCAAGCATTTCTATGTAGACTTGCTGGGCT
>JAFUUV010000121.1 GCA_017471345.1 Ruminococcus sp. | reverse complement strand
GAAGAAATCGCGGAGAAGGTCGGGGTCAAGGCACCGTCGCTCTACAATCATTTCAAGGGCAAAGAGGATATTTTGAACGCGCTGATCGACACGGCAGAGGCGCGTTATGAAGAGAGCTTCGGCTCTGAGAAGCATTTCGGCAAGTTGCCGCACAGCCGAGATGAATTTATTGCAATCGCTATGAAAAAGGTGGAGTTTACCGTTTTTGACCCGATAATCGGGAAAATCCGAAAATTCCTTGTTCGTGAGCAGTTCAGAAGCAAGCGCTTTGCCGAAATCACCACACGCCACCAAGTCGGCGGTGTTCAAAAGATGTACGGCAAAATCATCGAAGATATGATGAACGAGGGCTTGTTCAAGCAGGACGACCCGTCGCTTCTCGCCATGGAGCTGACCTCGCCTGTTGTGGTGATGATTGCAAAAGCCGACAGACAGCCGCAGTACCGGCAGAAGGTTATGCAGGACATAGAAAAGCACCTGCGGCATTTTTGCGCTGTATATATGATGGGGTGAGAAAATGAAAATATTCGTATTAAACGGAAGCCCCAAGAGAGATAAAAGCGACACCATGCACATCACACGCGCATTTCTTGACGGCATGAACGAGGTCGCTCACAACGAGATCAAAATCATTACCGCCATCGACAAGCACATCGAATACTGCACCGGCTGCTTTGCCTGTATGCGGAACGGCGGCGATTGTATCCATCACGATGATATGCGCGGGATATTGGAAGAGATACTCGACAGCGATCTGCTGATATGGAGCTATCCCCTCTACTGCTACGGTATGCCGGCGCCGCTGAAAGCTCTGCTCGACCGCACCCTGCCGCTGTCATCTATGGCGATGCAGAAGGTCGGCGACCGCTATGAGCATATCGGTCAGGCGGATTTTTCTCACCTGAAATATGTGATGATCTGCGGCTGCGGCTTCCCGAACAGCCAACACAACTTTGAACCTGCCGTAATGCAGTTCGAGCGGTGTTTTCTGAACGAGCACACGATCATCACCGTTCCCGAAAGCCCGATGTTCAACGCGCCCGAAGCGGCTGCCGTCACCGAGCCGCGCCTCAACCTCATCCGCAAAGCAGGCAGAGAGTACGCCGAGAGCGGAACGATTGGCGAGAATTTATTAAAAGAGATCACCTCGCCGATGATCCCCGAGGAGCAGTACGCGCAAATCGTCAATGGGACCGTCAACTGAAGCAAAGCTGACGGTTTACTTTGACGAGCCGTTCTGGGTAGGCGTATTTGAGGATCTGGACGGCAAAAAGCTCTCTGTATGTAAGGTTGTATTCGGCGCGGAGCCGACCGATGCGGAGATTTATGCCTTTATCCTAAAATATTTCAATCACCTGCGATTCAGCCCTCCTGTCAGAACAGAGATCAAGCATAAGGCGGATAACCCGAAACGCCGTCAGCGAAACGCGCAGAAGCAGCTCGAAAAATCGGGCGTCGGCACCAAGTCGCAGCAGGCGCTCCAAAAGCAGTATGAAGAAAACAAGCTTGAACGCAAGCGGCGATCCCGCGAGCAGAGAGAAGCCGAAAAACAGCGACAATTTGAACTCAAGCAACAAAAACGTAAGGAAAAGCACAGAGGACATTAGTGATGATACAATTAAGACCATACGAACCACGCGATACCTACACAATCATTTCATGGATCGGCGACGAGGTCGCTTTCCGGAAATGGTGTGCAGACAGATATAAAACCTATCCGATCACAGCGGACGATATGAACCGGCAATATAACGCAGCGGATCATGACCGCTTCTTTCCGATGACGGCGTATGATGAAAACGGTATCGTCGGACATCTGATCCTGCGTTATACGGATGAAGAAATGCATACCCTCAGATTCGGATTCATCATTATTGACAATAAAAGGGCGCGGTCGAGGCGTTGGCAGACAAATGCTCAAATTGGCGATTCGATATGCTTTTGAGGAGATGAAAGCGGATAAGATTACCTTGGGCGTGTTTGAGAACAATCCGTCCGCATACCGCTGTTACCGTTCGGTCGGGTTCCGTGAAAGTGAAACTGATAAGGCTGAGTACTACCGTGTCTTTGATGAGGAATGGAAATGCCTTGAAATGGAATTATGGCGAACTTCATAACAATCATCAGGATATTGTGCAGTCTTGAACATAACGGTATCGGCTTTGAGAAAAAGCTTTATTCAGATAGTGGTGAAGATAAAGAATTCGTACTGAATGCAGAGTACGCATTAATAAAACGGAAGTTGTAAGACAGTTGGGAGAAGTGAGATGGTTATTGTCAAAGCAGAAGCAAATCATGTAGAAAAAATCGTGGAAATGTCTATCAGAGCTTTTGAAACAGATGTAAATGTCGGCGGAGCAAAAGGTGATTGTCCGCCCGGATTTGATTCTGTAGAATGGCATAAACAAATGGCACGCGAGGGACATTTGTATCGGGCAATGATAAGAAAAGATTTGGTCGGTGCAGCCATACTATTCCCGGATGAAACCAAAAACAGCGTGTACATTGGCAGAATATTTATTGATAGCATCTATCATAGAAAAGGTTACGGAATTCGTTTGATGGAATGCATAGAAAAGACTTTCCCCTATGCTGCCGAGTTTGATCTGGATACCCCAAGCTGGAATGAACGGACAAATGCTTTTTACAAAAGATTAGGCTATTGTATCGTAAAGGTTGAGGATAGATTTATCTTTTACCGGAAAAAGAAAAGAAAAAGCAAATCCAATATCGCTCAGAATTTCACATAAGAATAATATAGCATAGCGAGGTCATTATGAAACTGAGACATTTGGGAATCTTCGGGATCATCAGCCTGTTATCCTACACGGCGATGGTTGTATTCTCGCCGCTTGCCTATCCGGGCTACGATTGGCGCGGCATGGCGGTCAGCGATCTGTCCGCTGACGGAGCGCCATCGCAAGCGCTCGCCGAGCAGCTGAACGCACTGTTCGGGCCGTGCGGGATCGTCTCGATCATGGCGGTATGCGTAGCGGTCAGACAGTGTCAGCCGAAAACATTCCGACTCGGGATCTATTGCTTTGCCGCGATGGAATGGATCACCGTCGTCGGTTACAAGATGTTTCCGTTGGCGCAGGGCGAGGATATGTCCGCGTTCCAAAACATCATGCACATCGTCGTGACGGCTTTGGTTGTGCTGTTCTCCGTCGTATCGCTGGTTCTGATCGCGATCGGCGGAAGAAAAACGATCCCCTCACTCAGCATCTGGGCGGTCGTCTGCTTTGCGGCGATGATGATCGGCGCAATTGGAACAGGCGTCATGCCGAAGGCAGTGTTCGGATTGTTTGAGCGGTTCAGCACCTTCTCGGCGGTTATCTTCAATGCCGTTCTCGGGGTTTATCTGCTGAAAGACAAATTTGAAAAACAAGAATTCACTGATAAGGAGAAAAAATAGAAAATGTTAAGGATTGAACATCTGACAAATACCTATGGAGATAAAAAAGCGGTGGATAATCTGTCGCTGCATATTCACGCAGGTGAGATTTACGGCTTTATCGGTCATAACGGCGCGGGCAAAACCACCACTCTCAAATGCGTTGTGGGTATCCTCGGCTTTGAGCAGGGCGAAATTTTCATCAACGGAAGCTCCGTTCAGGCAAGCCCGGTAGAGTGCAAAAAGCAGATAGCGTATATCCCGGACAATCCCGATTTGTACGACTATATGAGCGGCATCAAGTACCTCAACTTTGTCGCGGATATTTTCGGCGTTGCATCCGAAACAAGGCAGGAAAGAATCCGCAAATACGCCGACGCCTTTGAGCTGACAAAGGATTTAGCGCAGCCGATTTCGTCCTACTCTCACGGCATGAAGCAAAAGTTAGCGGTGATTGCCGCATGGCTGCATACACCGAAGCTGATTATCATGGACGAGCCGTTTGTCGGGCTCGACCCCAAGGCGGCGTTTATTTTAAAAGAAATGATGCGCGAGCACTGCCATCAGGGCGGCGCCATTTTCTTTTCCACCCATGTGCTGGAGGTAGCGGAAAAGCTCTGTGACAAGGTGGCTATCATCAAGCAGGGCAAACTAATTCAGTCCGGCACCATGGAGGAGGTCAGAGGCGACGAGAGTTTGGAAGAAGTCTTTTTGGAACTGGAGGCGGAGTAAATGCTGAAGGTTTTGCTGAAAAAGCAATTGTCCGAGGTTTTCCGGGGCTATTTTTACAACCGCAAAACCGGCAGGGCGCGGTCAAAAGCAAACAGCATTGTATTGTTTATCCTTTTCGCTTTTTTGATGATCGTCGTCCTCGGAGGTGCCTTCACCGCAGTTGCCATTGGTGTCTGCTTAGGCTGTGCCGAGGCTGATATGGGCTGGCTGTATTTCGTAATCATGAGCGGATTTGCGCTTGTTCTCGGCGCGGCAGGCAGCGTGTTCAACACCTATTCGGGGTTGTATCTGCCAAAGGACAACGATTTGCTGCTGTCCATGCCGATACCTGTCAAAATCCTCATTACGGCAAGGCTGTTGAACGTCTATCTTTTGGGCGTGATGTATTCGGGAGTTATTATGCTGCCGACGCTGTTGGTGTATTGGGTGATTGCTGACGCAGATGTGTTGACGGTGCTTGGCGGAATTGTGTTATTCCTGATTGTGACAATCATTGTGCTGATATTGTCCTGTCTGCTGGGATGGGTAGTTGCCAAAATCAGCCTGAAATTGAAAAATAAGAGTTTTATCATCGTATTGATTGCGTTGGCGTTAATCGGTGGCTATTATGTGGTATATTTCCAATTACAGGCATGGATAAAAACGCTCGTGGCGAACGCGGCGATTTACGGCGAGAACATCAAAGAATCCGCCTACGGACTCTATCTGTTCGGCAGGATTGGCGAGGGTGATTTATTCGCAATGGCGCTTTATTCTGCCGCAGTACTGCTGTTGCTTGCGCTGACCTTGTTTGTGTTGTCGCGCGGCTTTCTTAAGCTTGCTACCTCAACCGGAAGCGTGAGCAAAGTGCGCTATCAAGAGAAAAAAGCCAAAGAAAAATCCCTATTCGGCGCACTGCTGACGAAGGATTTTGCGCGGTTCATTTCCAGCCCGGCATATATGCTCAACAACGGAATCGGCGTGCTGCTGATACCGGCGCTTGGTGTTTTTTTGCTGATAAAGGGCGATGAGCTGCTAAACATGATGGCAACGGCGTTCGGCGGCAGAACCGATGTAGTAACGCTCCTGCTCTGTGCCATGCTGATGTTGTTCTCCACCATGAACGACATCGCGGCGCCTTCGGTTTCACTCGAAGGAAAAGGTCTGTGGATTTTGCAATCACTGCCGGTTGAAGCAAAAACAGTGTTAAGGGCAAAAACCGCCATGCACCTGCTTTTGACTGTCATTCCGCTGCTGTTTTCGGAAATTTGCGCGGTAATCGTATGGCAGGTGCCGATTGCAGAAAAGCTCCTGCTCTTTGTTTTACCAATGATGTTTGCGGTCTTTATGGCACTGTTCGGCAGCTTCTTAGGCGTCCGGCACGCCATCACGGAGTGGACGACAGAGATTATTCCGCTCAAACAAAGCGCCGCAGTAACCATCGCGCTGTTCGGCGGCTGGGGCTTTGTAGCTCTGTTTGTCTTGCCGTATTTCTTGCTGGGTTCGCTGACAGGGCTTGCGCCGTATCTGACGGCTTGGATAGTCATTTTTGCGGCGGCTTCCGTGCCGCTGTACCGGTGGCTGATGACAAAAGGCGCCGAGACTTTTTCGAGATTATGATGAAAGAACAAGACATTACGAACTATAAATACTGTTAATTGTTTTAGCGAAGCACATCTAACTTAATAGCCCACTCCCTTTGAAGTAGATTTGAGGTTGACGTTTACCGTCAGCCTCTTTTTCTTGGCTGATAACGATGTGATCAATGAAATCATCAATGATTTCTTTTGTAAGCTCTTGAATAACGTCCTGACTGCTATATTTCTTAATTACATAAAAAACTGTTTTAGGGCTTCTTTAGACTTGCTGTTTTCAGAAATTTTTTTGTTGCAGTCATTAATGCTCGAGGTTATGCTATTACCGCATGGGGCTGTGAAAAAACACTCCCCAAAAAACAGACAGGCACATAACCGAAAGCATAGACGGTTATGTGCCTGTTGTGGTATAATAAGTTTGTGAATAATAACACCAAAATCAATTATACACCAAAGCAAGGAAGATTTCCAGTATTTATTTCAGATTTGTT
>JAFUUV010000120.1 GCA_017471345.1 Ruminococcus sp. | reverse complement strand
GTCGTTAAGGTCAGCGATTATCAACTGAAAAAAGAAACCGATTTGGTAACCGGAGCCGTGACAGACCTGACTCTCCCCACTTCGAATGTTATCGCGCTGCATTTAGAGGGCGATAATGCGGTAATTATCCGTCCGAGCGGTACAGAGCCGAAAATTAAGCTCTATATCACCGCTGTCGGCAAAGACAAAGAAGACGCGAATACGGTTTGCGAGAATCTGTACAACGCAGCCAAAGCACACCTGCATCTGTAATTGTATCTATATTTCCCTGACAGTTTCGTACTGTCAGGGATTTTTTGTCTTTTTGAACTAATTTACGAAATTTGTCATAGTGTTGTCATACTCCGTATGCTATGATAGTGTCAAGGTCAGGAGATAGCCTGACAAGCGAAAGGAGTATGACAAATGTTAAAGCTAATTATTCTTGCAATCGGCGCAGCCACTGTTGCCGCAACCACAACCGCTGTTACTAACAGTACACTGACCAAAAAGAAATCCGCAATGAAGAAAGAGCTGTTAGAGCCCACACAGATTGTCTCAACCTATGAAGAACCAAGCACAAGAAAGTATAAAATGGACTATATGTATGTGTGATACAGCATCCTATCCGCCAAAATAAAACACCTATGATTGCCAACGGGCTTAATCATAGGTGTTTGTTATTTATGCATTATTCTCATACTAATTTCAAATTAATTGCTTTAATTTGAAATACGCGTGCTACGCACGCTGATGCCGCGCAATGCGCGTCATCCCGTCTCATGCATACTCAATAAAATAGTTTTAATTGAGCTTAGTATCAGTCAATTTTTTGATAGCGAAAACCATCAAACCGGCAATTCCCGCCGTTAACGCCAAGCCTCCTGCCACTGCCTTTTTCACATAAGGCACATTGTAATCGAGGGTAGCGTAGGATGGATTAATCATATGTCGCAACAGCGGAGTCAGAAGCTTTCTGCGTCCGCTCAACACATCATTTTTCATATGCGGCTGTCGGGTAATCAGCATTGTCTCACGATGCTGCGCCGAATAGGGCTGCCACTCCAAATCGGGTACAGAGGGATTGCCTGTGCGGGCAAAGTTTGTCCACATCTGCATAATGGTGTCCGAGAGGACTTCATCCGCTACTTCACCGGTATAAAGCGTTTCCTCCAAATTGCCAAACACGTAGGCGAGCTCCACCGCGTGACAGGCTTTACGAAGCGGCAAAGCAGACGGTACCGTCCAGTAATACATATACGCTTTTCCGCCGTTGCGCGAATGTGCCTCCGCCTGGTTGATGGCAGGCAGACGGAACATCAATTCGTCATAGAAACGCGCCATTCTCCACAAATTGTTTTCATTTTGAGCAGACATAAAATGCTTAACGCGCTTTTTATCATCAGCAGTGAGAAGCCTCATATCATTCTCATACTTGATGGTCATACTAATCCGATATGGAACAATACCGCCGATTTCACCAATCCAGTAATTCATTTCTTCGGCGTTGGTACCAATCATCAAATCGACGTCTGTCGTCTCCCCTCTTTCATACGGCATATAGGGATTGAAGGGAATCAATTTGCCGTCGCGCTGCGGAAAGTTGTTATATTCATTGAGGTTCCGGTTAAGCGCAGAAAGCTCTGCCTCGCTGAGCTGCATCAGCACCCGCATAGATTTCGTTTTACACTCTTCAATCAGACGGCGTGAGAACTCATAACACTCCTGCTTGGAGAATGTCAGCGCTACCGAACCGCTTTCAGCAAGGGCACGTCGGAACAACCCCTTTGCCTGCGGAATAATCGGAAGTAAGGAAACACTGCCGCCGCCGGCAGATTCGCCGAAAATCGTGACATTGTCGGGATTGCCGCCAAAGGCGCGGATATTTTTTTGTATCCACCGAAGCGCTTCAATCTGATCTAAAATACCCAGATTCGGCGCGTCGGAAAATTCCTCGCCGCCTTCAAAATAGGAAAGATCGACAAATCCCATCAATCCGATGCGGTAAGCAACGGTGACAAGGATAATATCCGGATGCTTGCTGACAAGATTTTTGCCGTCGTACATCGGATCCGCAGTACCGCCCCATCCGTAGGAGCCGCCATGGAAGAATACCATAACCGGTTTGTCAGAGGAGGTATCAGAAAGGTTTTTCCAAACGTTAAGGTACAAACAATCCTCACCCTGCGGATAATAGGAGGCCAACTCTGTCTGCCATAAGGTCTGCAACGGAGATTTTCCGTTGTAATACGCCTCACGAACCACTGTGTCATCCTCTACCGGCTCCGGCGCCTTCCAGCGAAGCGGTCCGACAGGCGGCTTGGCAAACGGAATCCCCCGAAACGCACAGACGTCCCCAACCTTTGCGCCAACAAAAACACCGTTACTGCAGGCAGCAGACAAAGAAGCGTCATACTCCCCTTCTATCGTCCGGTTATGTCCATAGCTGTCACGAACTCTGCGAATGGTTTCATCTATCATTTCTTTCTCCTGAATATACCGATAACGGTTTCAAAGAAGCCTTTCTTATTGGCATATTTGTTGCGCAAATCATTCATGGTAAGCTCGGTATGGGAATTATGCGTCACCAAGCCCTGCGCGATTCTGATAAAGATATCCTTGAACTTATCCATGCTTTCGTCGTCATAGAGACTCGCGGTGTAGTCAATCATCAGCTGCAAACCGTCAGCACCGTCAAGAATTTCCATATCCAGAATGGTCTGTGAAGCCGCCTGGTTCTGACGAATATCGATGGTTTCAACCTCCATACCGTCAAGACCGCCCATATCACGGATATCGCGCTGATAGAGCAGATAAGCCGACTCACCGCCGCCTGCCTGTGCGTGAATATCCACATAAGGATAGCAGGCGTGCTCAATGCCCTTTTGTACCTGATCATGGACGTCGGCAAACAGCTCGCGCAAGGTCATATTCTTGGTCAGACGAACGCCAATCGGCAATTCACGGAAGAGCAGACCAACGGAATTCATAGCGTTGACATCCTCACGGCCATTGTAAATCCATGAAAGCCTGATGTCACTGGTATCATTGTATGCGGCGATTGCCAGCGCGGCAACGGTGATGAAGAACTCGTTGCGGCTGATTTTGTACTGGCGTTCCATCGCCTTCATCTGCGGCTGTTCAATTCCCAGAGGCGCGAAAAGCTCGCCCATCTCATTTTCACGGGACTCATGGTCAGTTTCTGGATAGCTTGACCACTCAACACCGTCGAATTTTTCTTCAAAGTATTTACGGCTTTCCTCATAGAAATCGGTTTTTGTTTCGTCCTCACGATTCTGCAGAATCAGATAGTACAAATCAGGATCCGGCAGCATACCCATATACGCCTTGCCGACGTTCTGCATGAACAATTTCAGCGAAGTACCGTCAAAGAGGGTGTGGTGGACATCGAAGAATACATAGCCGTACTTTTCGGTTTCAAAGATGCGGCAGCGATGCAGACAACCGCCGATAATCTTGAACGGCTGCACAAGATTATCCTTGAGAGTGGCAAATTCAAACTCGTTAATTCTCTCGACATGGAATTCACGCAGCACTTCGGGAGTGTAGCGCTGAATGATATCACCGTCCTCATTGAAATGGAAGGTGGTCAGCAGCGCGGAATGATTGCGGATAGCGGTATGCATCGCCTCCGCCATCTTTTCCATATCAAACAAGTCTTTATCCATTCTCATCATGGTATAGAGATTGTACATGGTTGATTTGGGCGTGTAGAGCTGGTAATCCACCATGTAGAGCTGCTCCACGGTCAGCGGATGATCCATCTTCATGGAGCGAGCGTTCTTAATCTCGGGCGCTTCGCCGTCGTCGTTGGCATGGTTTTCCTCATAGAGCAAGGCGATTTTTTCAGGCGTTCTGCCGCGGAAAATTTCACCGGCGTTCAAACCTGGCAAATCGCTCTCGGTGATGACGCGGATAGAACCCAAAGAGTCGCCGCCCAGCGCATAAAAGTCGTCATGAATACCGACCTGCTCCAGCTTGAGCACCTTTGCCATTGCGTTGCACAGCTTTTCCTGAACTTCATTTTCAGGCGCAACATAGTCGGTTTTGAAGTTGGAGGTATCGGGCTTGGGCAAGGCATTTCTGTCCATCTTGCCGTTGGGCTTGAGAGGTATCTTGTCAATCTTGACATAGTACGACGGAATCATATAGTAAGGAAGCCGCTTAGAAAGCTCCTCACGCATTTTGTCGGAATCCACCTCCACGTCGGCGGTGTAATAGGCGCAGAGGAAGCTCTTGCCGTTTTCATCAAAGCCGCGTGCAGCCGCCCACTCAATGCCGAGAACCGCCTTGACGGACGCTTCAATTTCAGCAGGCTCAATGCGGTTGCCGTTAATCTTAATCATATCACCGGAACGTCCGAGAAGAACATAGTTGCCGTTCGGATCCTTTCGCGCAAGGTCGCCGGTATGGTAAACGCCGTTTTGGAACGCCTTCTCCGTTTCCTCCGGCAGATTGATGTAACCGCGTACAAAGGGATTTTCAAAGCAAAGCTCACCGATTTCACCGTCCTCGGCAACATTGCCGTCCTCGGTAATCAGGGTGATTTTCATATCAATTTCAGGCTTGCCGATCGGGCAGGTGTCATAAGGCTGGTCAATCTTGAATACGCCGACCGCGAAGCCACTCTCCGACGCAGCATAGATGTTGATAATATCCAGGTTCTTATTGTAGACATTATTCGCCGGCTCACTGCCCACAAAGAGCATACGCAAAAAGGGACCGGTCGTATTGCCGAGCATACGCACATAAGAAGGCGTAAGGAACGTAATCGAAATACGTTTTTCTAAGAAAAAGCCCTTCAGCGCCATCGGATTTTTGATGGTAGCGTAACCGACAACGAAGGTTTTACCGCCATTGATGCTGAGTGCCGTCAAAATGACGATGACAGACGCGACAAAGTTCATCGGCGCCAAGAGCGCCAGTCTGTCTTTGCCGGTAAAGGGCTTCTCACCGTTGACTTTGATGGAATTAACAGCACGCATTAAATTGCCGTATTCATGCAAAACGCCCTTGGGGTTACCTGTCGTACCGGAAGTATAGATAGCATACGCCGCGTCGTGTTCATCCGCCTCGACGTAACCGGTCTTGGGTTCAAAATTCATAATTTCTTCCAGCACAGCAGCGGAAAGCTCTGCCTTGCAGCCGCAATCCTTACGAATATATTCAATTCGTTCGGGTGCGTAGGTATCTTCCACCAGTGCCCACGCCGCTCCTGCCTTCCACACGCCAATCATAGCGATGATGGGCATCACGCCGCGCGGCAGATTAATCAGGACAAAATCCTCCTTGCCGATTCCCTTATCCGCAAGATAAGCATAAACACGACCGCTGAGGTTATCCAGCTGGGCATAAGTAATACCTTTTGTATTTGACTCATCAAAGAGAATGGCTGCATTGGGATTCTCCTTGGTATAGGTTTCCAGCATTTTTAAGATGGACATAGTTACTCACCCTTTTCGTAGTCCAGGATTTCATCAAATCCTGTCACTTCGAACACATCACTTACCGCTTCGCAAACATGGATGAGCTTCATTCCGCCCTTACCCATCATTTTCTTGTGAAGGGACAGCAATACACGCAATCCTGCGGAGGACACATAATTAACATTTCCAAAATCAAGAATCAGCTTCTCAACACCGTCAAGGCTCTGATTGATATAGGCATCCGCTTCGGGAGCTGTAGCCGTGTCAATGCGACCGTTAATCATTACTGTGAGCTGTGTTCCGTCTTTTTTCTTTTTCATATTCATTTTGGTAGTCTCCTTTATATAGTAATATTAATATTATTTAACTCAAGTGTACTCAAGTATTTTACATTCTTCGCCATGCCGCATACCATGCGTATGCCGAGATTTTTGGTGGGATCGTGCGTCTGATGCAGCTTCACCCACTCTGTCGGATCAAATTTTTTGCAGTCATCGCGCATTCGAAGCGTCCAGCCATTCTCGTGCTTGATGACACGCACGTCGATGCTGTGCTTTTTGCCATCGACAAAGCCGAATTGAACAATATTATTGCTCAGCTCCTCTACAAACAAAGCAAGCATCATACCTTCTTTTTCATCCGCGCCTTTTTCGGAGCAGAATTGCCCGATACCTTTGGAAGCAGGAATCACCTCATCGCCAGAGGTAATGGTGACGTCAAAGACATCCTCCTCCGGTACGCCGAACGGTTCCTTAAGAAACAGGAAATCCTTGACGCGGAACGGGAAACCGTGCTTTTTGACAGCTGCCATAATAATAATCAGCAACAGGCTGAGCAGTTCTCCGATGGTAAATGACACCCACACCGCATCGGTATCCAGCAAACCGAAAAGCGCCAGCGCCGGTAAAACGATGAGTGGAAAATTCACCAGAAAACAGACAACATTGGAAAGCACCATGCGCCGCATTCCCTGTGTATAGTTAATGAAGGCGACATTCAAGCCATAGAAAATAATGCTGACCGCGTAAATTCGCAGACCACGCGTCGCTAACTCTACCATTTGCGCGCCGTCTTTTCCGCCAAACGCGCCGGCAATCGGACCGGCAAGCAACAGCAAAATTGCCGTGAGAACACCGCCGACAATCAGACACGCCCGAATTGTCACCTTCACCAATGACTGTGCCGCGATGCGATCCTCCTCGCCGAGAATCATGCCTGCAATCATGGCGGTTGTCATGGCGACGCCGAGCATCGTCGAGGATGTAAAATTAAAAACGGTATTGACCACGCCGAGCGCCGCGACAGAGGTGCTGGACAATACGCTGGCGACCATAATCTGGTTAAGCACAGCGTTGCGCAGCATGGAGGAAGCAGAACCGACCGCCGAAGAGGAACCCGTTCCGAGTATCTCACCGACGTCCTTCCAGCTGATTCCTTTGAAGGAAAATTTGAAAATAATATCCTTTTTGGTAAAATGCAGCAGCATGATAACCAGAGCGGTTAGATAGCTCAACGAGGTTGTCAACCCCATACCGAGCATTCCGCCGTGAATCACAAGCGCGTTGACCAAATCACCGGCGATATCCATCACCGTCATCACCACTACCGCGACGATGACACGGTTAGCGTCGCCGTCAAGGCGCATCAGGGAATTGAACTCAAAGAGAAACAAAACGCACGGAAAGGAAAAGACAATACCGAGCAAATAGTCGGATGTCAGCGAAAGCAAGTGCGCGGATTTGCCGTGCGCACCGAGCATGACGGCAATAGAATCACGAAACAGCAGCACTGCCGCCACCATCACAACAGAAATGATGATTGTCATCAGCATACACACAGAAAAAGCGCTGCGTGCCTTCTTGATGTTTCCGGCACCGAGACGCTGCGCGCAAATAATTTGCGCACCCGTTGCCAGCACACCGCTGAACGCGGTTGCTAAATTAATAATGGGTGTTACCAGCCCGTAAGCTGCCATGCTGTCCGGTCCGAGGAATCTTCCGATGACAATACCGTCAATCACAATTCCCACCATGGTGGCAATAGCGGCGGCAATAATACTGATGACCGATTTGCGGAAAAGACGGCTGATAATCGCTCCGTTATTTTTCATGTTATTATCACCTTCTATCCGATATTTTTTTGTATTCTCAGAATGTTTTGGTTGTCCTTATATTCATAGGTAACCATATTCATTGTTTTTTTCACAAGAAAAATGCCGAGACCGCCTTCCTGTCGTTCGGTGACGGAGAGCTTGGTATCCGGTTCCGCCTGCTTGAGCGGATTGAAGGGTCTGCCGTTATCAATAAAGGTGATAATGACCGACAAAGGTTCTTCCACAACCTCAAAGCGTACCGTTGCTTTACCGACATCAGGCGTATACGCGTAGCGGGCAATGTTGCCGAACAGCTCGTCGATGGCTATGGCGATTTGCGTCTGCGCCTTGATTGGGCAATCCAGCCTCTCTAATTCTGATGTAACAAAATCTGTTACCACTTCGATGTTTTCTATCACTGCGTCAACTGTTAATTCTTTCATTGTTCTTTCCCTTTGTAATGGATACAGAGCATCGTCAAATCATCAAACTGCGTGTGCTCCTGTGTAAAACGACTGACATCCGCGCTGACCTCATCCAGCAGAACGGACGGCGCTTCGGATTTATGGTGATTGAGCACGGACAGGAACCTGTCAAATCCGTATTGCTCCTGATTGACATTTTCGGCTTCCGGAACACCGTCCGTATAGACAAATATCTTGGTGTCTGGTTCCAGATGCATTTCTGTTTCTTTATATTTGATTCCTTTCATACCGCCAACAACAAAGCCGTGCTTTGTTTTGACCAGCTCAAAGTCTCCGTTCGGATTCTTGATGATGGGATATTCATGACCGGCGTTAGCGGTCACCAGCGTACCGTCATCAAGATGAAGAATGCCCAGCCAAACGGTGACGAACATTTCCTCGCGGTTGCTTTCGCAAATTTGATTATTGACCGTCCGCAGCACCTCACCGGGACTTTTTCCGGTCATGACACAGTTATTAATCAATATCTTGGACGCCATCATGAACAGCGCCGCCGGAATCCCCTTGCCGGAAACATCGGCGATAACCAATGCCAGACGGTTGTCGTCCACCATGAAGAAATCGTAGAAATCGCCGCCTACCTCTTTTGCCGGCGTCATGGAAGCATACAAGTCAAATTCCTTCCGTTCAGGCAAAAACGGAAAGGTGTTCGGCAGCATATTCTTTTGAATTTTGGTGGCAACACCAAGCTCCATTTCTGTTGAGGCAAGCATTTTTTCACGCTCGGCAAACAAAACGCCGTAAATCAGCACAATAGAAACCGTCATTGCCGCGTATTGCGTGGATAGCCCGAATGTCTGCGAGGTCAAAATCTGATTGAACAGCGGAATCGCGACAAAGGAAATGGCGACAAGGCGTTCTTTCATAGAGGTTTTCGCGAAAGCAATTGCAATGATAACGACAGTCAGGGTGATGCTCAGATAGATTTGACTGATATCCCACTGTGCCGCCCGCCGGTAAACACCGTCTTGATCAATCTCGAAAAACAGCGGATACACAAAATTCATCAGACAAAGAAGCAGTGAGGGATACAGCATCGCCGTAACAAACATATCGGCTACCTTCATCGGTCTGTCATTGAGTCTCAGCGCACCGCGAATATATTTCCAGAAAAGATAAATCAGCACAAAACCAAGCATATAGAACAGGACGTTATCAATTAAATTGATAATCCTGAGTCGGGCAATTCCCTGCACCAACCAGCTGATTTCATCTAAAAACAGCGCAAGGGCATTGGTGGTCAGCAAGGTGAGAAACACATGGGTATCCGCGTTCCGCGACTTGCGGTTCATGATAGCGCTGAAACACAGCATTGCGCAAACTGCCATACAGAAAATATCCGCTCCGATTGAAAAGAGCCATTCTCCGCGCATACCGTCAAAGCCTCTGACGATAAACAAAACAACGGATGAAACTGTCAGTATGCAGGAAAAGATGAAGCAGGCGGGAACAATCCAGGTTTGCTGCCCTAACCAATCCCGTTTATCATTAATTGTTGTAATAATCCTATTCATCTTCTATACCCCGATGCGGTTCCATTGAGCCGTTCAGCATTTTTTTGGTTTTGCTGAGATAATACAGGAAGAGCAGGTGCTGCAGCAAAGCGATGACAATATCGATGACAGCAACAACCAACGCAACAACCTGCGCCTTTGACGATCGCTCAAAAGTGCGGATAATCAAAATGTTAAACGCAGCAGCGACATAGGAAATAAACAAAATTCTCATGACGCGGTTGCCCAAATCCACCATATCATGACGAGAAGAAGCTTCAGCGAGATTAATCAACGCGGAAATGGCAAAAATCATCGCAAACATCTCAACAATAGTAGCAGCAGAATTGAAGATGGTATACATGGTCTGGCTCGGGATTCTGACAAAGGAGGCAATCAAGGTCAGAACAACCATTGCTCCTGTACAGAACATTGCTTTCCGGAAATCCGCCTCATCCTTAGACGCTCTTATATACCCAATCAACCCAAAAATCACGGACAATATCATCATAACAAAGAACAGCGTGCCGGAAACAAGGCTGAGTATACCAGACGCCGGATTAAACGAAACCGGATCGGTTTCAAAAAAATAAGTGTTGATGCTGAAGCTGTAGTTCATAATAAACCCCAGCAAAGTCGCTATGGCAGAAATAATTTCAGAGACAAAGATTTTATTAATACCCTTTGTTGCGTTTGGAAAATTCATTTCATTACTCCTAAAAGTAGCTATCCTAATAATTATAACACATTTATCCGCAAAAGTCAGTAAAAACAAATAATTTTTTTAAATTTTTCACGCGTATTTCAGAAAAGTTAATCAGCACTCCTGCTCATGGAGGAAATCATTCGACTCAATTGCTCCTTGAAAGCTGTCAATCAGCTGCTGCTTTTTCGCTCGTGGCATTCGCTTAACACGATATTCCCGCCGCATTGCCTCCTGTTTAGTCAGAAAGCTTTCGCACCAGACCAGCTTGACCGGACGGCGTGAACGGGTATATTTCGCGCCTGTACCGGCATTATGGGAGGCAATTCGCTTTTCAAGGTGATTTGTCCAGCCACAATACAGCGTGCCGTCGGCACACTGAAGCAGATACGTATAGTTGCAATGATTGAGATGATTTCGGTTCATTGTATATTTCATTTCCCATTAGTATTTTTACACAAATTTATTTTATCATATATTTTCGGAAATGTCACTACTGTTTTTTCATTTCATAACCATCAAAAACAGCGGCCCGAATAAAATCCGAACCGCTTTCTTCCGCTTATCAGGCGAATTATTTCACGTCACGTTTTTTGAAGGTGATGTAAGTCAGAGTAACGAACACACCGATAAAGATGACAGCCACAGCTATACCGTTGACAACCAGCGTATTCTCCGCGACATTGACGGAATTCATCAGCGAATCGGGGAGATAATCGCCGAGACTGAAATCACTGATTTTGAAAATATTCATCACCGCAGTGCTTATGCCCATATACAGCAGTGAAAACGCGCCGGTGGCAAACACAACAGCGAAAATACTGGCGATGGTCTTATTCCTGATACCAACGGCAAAAAACAGGATAATTGAGCAAACCGCCATGGAAAGCAACCATTTCATCAGCAAGGACATCAGCGCCGCGACAATATCGCCTTCCAGAACAAGACTGCCGGCAATCGCTTTTCCCGCGACGTTGGACAACGCCGCAGCCGCAAAGAAGAACAGGTTGTGGATACCCAAAACCACGAATTTGGCAATCACCATTTTTCCTCTGTTACCGACCTGACCGGCAATTGTCTTGACAAATCCGCCGGTAAAATCGGAATAAAGAAAGGAAATCGCGGAAATAAATACAGGAATCAGCAAAAGTCCGACAGTAAAGGGTGATGTGAGAACGGACGCCATCGTATCGGAAACCGCTATCTCCGGCATGAAGAGCCTGGAAACAATCGGCACCAACAACGCAATCAAGCCGTTCACAACAAAAACCACCAGCATTAACAGATAAAAGAGTTTTCCTGTCCTGAGCTTGTACCATTCCATCTTCATTAAGTTAAGCATTGACTCTTCCTCCTGTCAGACTGAAGTAATAATCCTCGAGTGAAATATTCGTAGTATGTAGCTCGCTGACCGCAAGACCGCCTGCTACCAGTGTTTTGTTTATCTCCGCGACACGTTCAAGACACTCGTTGACACGGATTTTATCACCGCTGAACTCAGTCTGATGAATCCCCATGTCAGCAATCAGCTGCATTGCCTTTTGGTTATTATCGGTACCGATGGTGATATACTGTCCGCAGCGATGCGCCAAATCCTCGTTGGTAAACTCATCAATTAATTCACCGTTGTTGATGATGCCGTAGGAATCGGCAAGCTTGCCGAGCTCATCGAGGATATGGCTGGAAATCATAATGGTGATGCCTTTATTGTCTCGAAGCTTTTCAAGCGTTAATCTGACCTCCGCTATGCCCTGCGGATCCAGACCGTTAATCGGCTCATCAAGAACAATCAGTCGGGGATTGCCTGTCAGCGCGAGCGCAATACCAAGGCGCTGACGCATTCCGAGAGAGAAGGAGCCGACTTTTTTCTTGCCGGTATCGGAAAGACCTACAATTTCAAGCAGATTATCGACATACTCCTTGGAATAACAGTCCATGGCAATACACTTGATTTTCAGGTTGTCTGCTGCGGATCGGTTAGGAAAAATACCGGGACTTTCAATCAATACACCGATACCACGGCTGTTGTCGCCGTGGAACTGATAGGAGCCGCTTGTCGGAGCGGAAAGACCGCTGATCATCCGCATGACGGTTGTTTTTCCGGCGCCGTTTCTGCCAATCAGGCCGTAAATCTCGCCCGCACGAATGTGGATATTGATATTTCCTGCGGCTACCTTTTCGCCGTATTTCTTGGTCAGGTTGTCAGTTGTTAAAATATAACTCATTGCTCTCTCTCCTTTGCTTCTTGAAATAACGATATGATTATAGCACGAAAAGAACAACAATTGTACAACAAATTAGCTTTTCACCAAAAAAAACAAATTTCCTAACTGTCATGATGACAATTTGTAAAAGAGCAATTAACAAATCCCTTGTTTTCTGTTATATTATAACTATAAGTAGGAGGTATCAAAATCATGAAACCATTGAAAAAACTGATCAGCATACTGCTGACCCTCTGTATACCGGCTGCCGGTATCAGTGCGATACCGGCAATAGC
>JAFUUV010000119.1 GCA_017471345.1 Ruminococcus sp. | reverse complement strand
TGCGTGAATCATGCATAACGTTCTGTAGGTTTCGGTCTTGACCGAACCGCCGGATTTACCGCCAAACGCTTCTGCGGTTGGCGGCGGTTTGGTCGGCGCACCCATGCAGAGCAAGGTTTCCGGTAGTATTTTACGACTTGTAGGGGGCGGCATCCTTGACGTCCCACTGCACAAAACGTCAGGATTTCAGGGACGTCCGGGAAGCCGTCCCCTACATAATGGTTGATGATGGATGATTTCAGTTTTACGGATTCAGGTATAAAATACATCGGGCGAAGATGGAAGACCACCTTCGCCCGATGTTTTTGTCATATTTCAATTCAGGCTTGCCGGTTTTCTCCGCAAGCCAGCCGATTGGCGCTTATCAGCGAATGACATATTTTTCGATGGTTTTGGCGACGCCGTCGTCGTCGTTGCTCTCGCAGATATAGTTGGCGATTTTTTTGACCTCCGGCTCGCCGTTGCCCATCACGACGCCCATGCCGGCGTAGCCGATCATGGTCATGTCGTTGTAATTGTCGCCGAAGGCAATCAGCTCCTCACGGCTGACGCCGAGCTTGTCGAGCAAGACCGGCAGCATCGAGCCCTTGGAAACGCCGAACGGCATAATCTCCAGAAAATAGGGCAGGCTTTTGTAGATATCGAGCAAGCCGTCGTAGCGCTTGCGCAGTGCCTCCTGTGTACGGTCGAGCGCAAGCGGCTCACCGGCGAGCAAAATTTTGTTGAACGGAAACTTGACCTCCGCCACAAAGTCCTCGCAGACCACCATTTCGGCGTGCGTGATATCCTTTTCGATGTAGGTGTAGTCATTGACGGCGGTGTTGGCAAAAATTTTCTTGTCGTCAAAGGTCATCATCGTGATATTGCTGCCCTGCAGGACGCTCACGATGTCGCTGAGATACTCGCGCGGAAACGGTCGCGACACGACGGTCTCGTCGTTGTCGCAGCTGATAATCTTGCCGCCGTTGTAGCTCATGATAAAGCCGTGGTATTGGTCGAGCATCAGGTCGCGCGCATAGGGGTACACGCCCATCGGCTGTCTGCCGGAGGCGATGATGACACGCTTGCCCTGTTTTTGCGCTTCGAGAAGGGCGTAGCGTGTACGCGGTGTCATTTCTTTTCGCGAATTCGTCAGTGTGCCGTCGATATCGACTGCAATCAGTTTGTAATCCATATCAATCACCATATTGTCGTATTCACACAATCACTTTATTATAACATATTTCGCCGAAAAATGCAAGAAGCGGTCGATGACCGCTTCTGCTATGGGGTGCGCATTTGGTATTTTTTCAAATCGACATGGTGGTCGCGCACCTCTACCCCCTCGGCTTCGAGCAGACGCTGCTGCTCGGCGTCTCCGCCGAAGGCAAAGTGCGGCGCCAGTCTGCCCTGCGCGTTGACGACGCGGTGGCAGGGAATCACCACCGGCGCGGGGTTGCGGTGCAAGGCATTTCCGACGGCGCGCGCGGCGTTGCCGTTGCCTGCCATTGCCGCCACCTGCCCGTAGGTCGCCACCCTTCCGCGCGGAATTTCACACACCGCCGCGTAAATCCGCTCGTAGAAGGTCTTATTCCGCGTCATCGGTTTTCTCCGGCTGCGAATCGTTGTTTTCGGCTGTCTCTGTTTTTTCGTCCTCCGGCGCGGTCATCATGATATCAATCATGCGGCGCGATTGCCGCTCCTTTTCCTCACGCGCTTTCTGCTCGTCCTCGCGTTGGATGCGCTCCATTATTTCGCCGATGCTCTCCTCCTTCTCCTCGGAATAATTGCCGGTGGCAATGCGGATGACGTTGAGCAGCTCGTCGAAGAAGATTAAAATGAGCAAGCCGATGAAGATAATCAGTCCCCAAGGCGAGAAGAAGAACGCATACAGTCCTGTTAAAAACGGCATTTTGCGCAGCATCACGGACTGCACCTGTTCGGCGCGGATGGGATCGTCCGCAATATCGTTCGCGTCGCCCTTGGTTTGCAGGAGCATGGTGCTGTTTTCGATATACGGCGCCCTGAATACGCGGTGCGTCACCAGCTGATTGCTGAACTGCTCGCCGCCCTTGAAGGTGATGATGTCGCCCTTATCCAAATCGGTTACGTCGTCGATTATTTTACTGAGAATCACGTCGCCGACCTTCAGCTCCGGCTCCATACTGCCGGACGACACGCGCTGGATGGAGTAGCCGAAAAATGTCGGCGTTGTTCCGGACACACGGTTGAGCAGAAATGTCACTACCAAAAAAGCCAGCACGACAATCAGCGTCCAGCAGACGATATTTTTGATGACGCGCAGCACATGGAACGCCTTTTTGATTCCCGAACGTTTCTGCTCCGGAATAGCAGAGGCGATTTTCTCTTTTAACTTCATAGCGATACTCCTGTTGTTGGATGATAGTTTTATTATACTAAAAAAGGGCTGCCAAAGCAACCCTTTTGGATGATTCAGATGTTTTTACAAGCTGAGATAAATATTGTCAATTGTATAGGTCAGGTTGTTACTGGGAGAATTGTTGATGACATACCAGTAAATCTTGATTTCGCCTTCATTTTTATCCTCAGTTTCCGAGTTATCCACTGGAAGCTGGATATTCTTCACAATCGGGACGTCGTTAAAAACATAGTTATCAGTTGCAGTTACTTTTATAGTCGTTTCCACCTGCTGTTCGTCTGAAAAATAACTGCCTATTGCCTTAGTGTAGAGCGTTGCTTCACCGGCTCCAACCGGAGTAATAATACCAGTTGTTTTGCCTACAGTAAATACACTTTCATCTCCGGAAGTATACTCCAGATTACCAATATTATTTGCCGAATAACCTATTCTAACGGGAATATTGTTAGTATTGCTCAAACTTGCATCGTATGTGCTGCCAGTCGTTACAAAAATAGAAGAATAGTAGTGATTGATACAAGCGCCGCTGTTGACATTGTAATGATTCTCTATCTTTGTGTTGCCACCTTCAATTGAATTTGACAATTTATAAACTACGCTCTGCAATTGAGACTGACCATCGCTAAACAAATTTTGCATGGTCTGTGTACGTCTCTTCCAGTTATCAGCAGTATAATCCTCCACTTTTTTATTCTCGCCCCAGTTTTCACAAGCAAAGAATGCCTGCTGCGCAGTCATAGGAATATCGGCATAATAATTATAGCACCCATCCTTTTCACCACAATAACTCATATGGTAATAGGTACCGTTGGAACCGGTAGCGTTAAGATTATCCCCCCAGCAAATATAGAATTCCGTACCTGTCCAGCCATCAGGAGCAACCTTGGGTTTTTGGAAATAAATGCGCATAGAGTCACGCGTTATTGTAGTTGTCTGTGCGGCCAAGGTGGAATAGTCGTGATAGCTGCGGGTGGGAGCGTTAACGCCGAGCGCGAGTGTACCGTTGCTTGAAGCCGTCGGAATAGAAAGCGTCCGCGCATACAGCGAAACATTCTGTACGGTAGTGGATGCGTTGGTGATAGTGGTGCAAAAATATCTGCGGTTGTAGGGAGTGACAGCAACACCGCTGCAGTCATTATCGTTATTGGCGTCAGTCGTGTAACTGTCCTCCACACCGGTCGCGGAGCTTTTGGTTGAAATGGTCACGTTTTTACCGTTGTAGGCGGTATAAGTATTTTTCGTTTGCAACTCCATTTCTTTTCCGGACTGGCTTTGCGGACGGGTGAACCATGAAAATGTCGGTACACTGACGCAGGTAATAACGATAACAACCGCAAGCGCAATCGCCAGAATCACTTTTGACTTTTTCATGGTTTCACCTCCTTAGTTTGTTGAATTGCTATTCAGTTGACGGCGACCAAGTTCCTGCCGCTTTGTTAGCGCCGTCAAAGTAGAAGCACGAGTTACCATCCAAGCTTGTATCGCCTGTTTGATTACTGCCATTTTCACTGAAGATAACACCTGTATTTCCGGTGTTTATCACATAATACAATACATCCTGATTCATATCGTTGGTATAAGCCGTTTGAGTCATTTTAACTCCCGGCCAGGTTGAACTGCCGGAAGAGCCACCCCAATAATGGATGTAGTTGGTATTCCAATTCTTGGTAAAGTATACATAGCGTTTTGTGCCAAGTGAGAAGTTTCTGTCAATCGAAGATCCGTGAGGACCAATCAATATTGTCTCACCGACATGAGCAGTATACTCGTCACGAACAGAATCAGAGCCGTCATCGCTGACAATGATACCGATATCTTCATCCTGACCGGTCTTGAATGTATAAGAATACAATCCCCTGTTAACGGTATAGGTCGGCACTGTCGCACCGGGGAAATCACCGTTATACTTTCTGTTTGTTGACTTGCCGTAGACATATACGCGCATCTTGCTGTAACCGCGATATGTCATATAAATTGTCGTTGTCTTCTGCTCTTTGAACTTCGCGTAAACTTCCTTATCGCCAACAGTCGAAACATCGACGGTATAGGTTTGATTTGCGCTCAGGAAAGTTCCGCCCGAAGCTTCCGAGTACCAACCGTCAAAATCATAGCCGGAAGCCGGTGTCGCAACTACGTTTACGCTGCTCTTGTACTTCACGCTTGCCGTCGAAGTGGCGCCTGCCTCAGCAGAACCTGCCTGAACCGTACCGCCTGTATCGCCGGCAGTGTAGGAGGTACCGCTGTTGGTAGAGTAAAGCGCATTGGCGGTGACATTATAGCTGTTCGGTGTAAACCGCGCGTAGTAGGTCGTATTGGAGTTGATGGGATTCAGCGGTGAATTTACGCGAGAATTACCGTCCGCTGTCGTAAAGAAGCCATCGAAATGATATCCGGTTGCCGCCGCCGCGGAGAAGGTTACTGACGAACCCTTATCTACCGTGACGGATTTAGTGGTGGCGGTGTTGGCTGTCGTACTGCCGTTAATGGTAATCGTACCGGCTGCTGCCGTAGAGGAAGCGCTGCCATCGACAATTCTGTTAATCGTCAGTGTGCGAACCTCTTTGAACTTCGCGTAATAGGTAATATCTGTCGCCGTTGACGGCGCGGTAGTCGTCAGGTTGGAACCGGATACTGTACCGCTTGCGGGTTGTGTGCCTGCCTCGTCGGTAAACCAACCGACAAACGCGTAGTTTGTCTTTGCCGTCGCCTTCAGCTGCAGACACTTTCCTATCCACGCGTGGACGGTATCCTTATGCTTGCTGCTGGAGCTGTTGGTCGATTCCATCACATGAGTGGACGTCGTGCTTCCGATATAGGAGGTAGCGGACAAGGTGCCCCAATCGGAGTTCTGATCGGTGACATACGCCACCTTGACGGTTGCGGGACTATTCCAGTCACCCGTGCTCTTCTTTGACGTACTGGAGGTACCGCTTGAAGTGTCAATCTCTGAGCTTCCGTTGATTGTTTGAATGATAAAGGTCGGATCAACAGGGTCATTTGGAATCGTCGTATTATCTGTTACGTTCCAAATGGTATTATCATTCCAGTGACCGCTCTCCAAATATTCTTTTGTCAGATTCGCGTTACCGGAACGGATAAACAAAGTCTTTCGGTAGGTGCCGTTGTAGCTGAACGCATAGTGCTCGTTTTCATCCAGCTCGAGCTTATACAAGCGGGAAGCGTCTCCCTTGGAAGAATCCCAGCACCAGGCATAGAAGTACTCAGTGGAACTTGTCTGATCCCACGTCGGCGTCGGAATCAGCGTGACATGGCGCGGCGTGAGGTCGGAGGTGATGCCAAGATTGGTGATTGTGATTGCCTGCGACATATTTGACGTCAGGTCAGTGTTATCCTGCTCATTGTTATTGTCCGCCTTCTTTTGAAGCCAGACATTGATTGTGACAACCTTCGTCTCGTTGGCGCCTACGGCGAAAAGACGGTTTTGAGAGGATTTTCCCTTGATATGGTCAGAGAATTTCTCATATGTTGTCGAACCGGTGGAGCCGGTAGTAGAATTGACTACTTTTGTGGTTGGAGTGCTTGCGCTGTTCGCGTATATCTTGGTGACGGGCGCCGCTGTACTGCCCTCAGACAAGGCGGTAACGGAAACACGCATATCATCTCCCAACGCAGAGAAGGTCGGCGCCTTGGTAAAGAAGAAGTCGGCGTTTGTGTCTGCTTTGAGGCGGAAGGTCACGCTCATATAAGCGGTGTTTTTGTCGCTGACATTACCTTTTCTGTAGATAAATCCGGAAGTGTCGCTCACGTTCGCCTTCGGAAAATAAAACGTCTTTCCGTCAGCACTGGAAGCCGGAGCAAAATGCATATCTCCTGCCTGCTTAAAATATCCGGCAAGGTCAATGGTGTGTGTGTCGTCACCGATCATGGCGTCCGTATACACATAGGTGCCAAAACTGCCGACCGTATCCGCGAGATTCGTGATTTTAATCGAAGAAACGGTTTCTACCCATGCATAGGTCGCCACAAGCGCGATAATTAAAATTTCAAGGAGGATGACAATTGAAAGCACCGCGCCCTTTGCGCCTTTTTTGAGAAAACGGATTGATTGGAAATACTTTCTCAAGCTGTTCAATTGCAACACCTCCTTGTGTCGATATCAAATGAAATTATGTGCTCCACTTATCGTTGTTGTTCAACGTATAAGTGACATTCCACGAGCCGTTGTTCGGTACGGTAAAGGTGGAAGTAGCCTGAAACGGGTAATAATTGCCGCCGGAGTTATGCTTGCAGAACTTGACAATCTTGTCGCCGACGTCCAGTGTAAAGGTTTTCTGCGCTGTACGGTCGCTGAAGCCGTCAAAATAATAGCTCTTGCCGCTTTCGGTCTCAAAGCCCAGCGTGTCGGTGTTCCAAACCCACTCCTTGCCGCTCAGGTCGTTCGGGATACGGGCAATGACGGTAACCTGGCAGGTGGTGTGCGTCGTTCCGCCGCCGCTTTCACCGCCTCCGCCGCTTTCGCCGCCTCCACCGCTTTCGCCGGAATTGCCTCCGCTGTAATCCCAATAGCCGATACAGGGGGACAAACGCTCATTTTCCTCAGAGGTGGTACTGTAATTGTTACCATGAACCGCTGTATAAACCAGTGCGTTATTATATGTGTTGGTAGAAGCGTCAAAGAACTGGCGTGTTGACTGCAAAGGGGATTTTGTTTTTCCGACCTGCCCGTTGTTGTTGTACCAATCATCGGGAATACCGCCGTTTACCATCGTCATCACTTTATCACGGGTGTGCCAGGCATTAAAGATATGTGCCTGACTGCTGCCGTTATGCGGATTCAGACGATAGAAGGAAATATCCGATACAGCCTTTTTCGGAATCTCCGCCTGCCATTCGGAACCGGCGTCTTGCGGGGATGTACCGGTTCTCTGCTTTGTTTTTCTCATGATGACGGTTTTCCAACGACCTTCATCAGAGTAGGGATCCTTGTAGGAACAGGCGATAATCGGCTCTTTATCATTATCTAAATTATCAATCCAGTTATGGACATTGGAATCTGTATCGCCGATGGTTCCATCGACAAACGTGATGGTATCCATATCGGCAAAGTTGCTCTCGATATCAATATCGACAGAAAGCTCCTTGTTGATGTACTTCTCACAATCCGGCAGGGTGCCCTCCAGCCAGATAACAAGCGTAACCCTTAAGGTCTGACCGCCGGGAATAACAAACAGCGGCGTATGCTCGTAGTAATAGGTAGAGAAGGAATCCGCAGATGTTGTCTGGAGCTCGGGTACGCCATCCTCATTCACCAGCGTTACGGCGTTGGAATTATCGGCATAATCCACCACCTGCGCGGACGGGTCAATCACAACCGGCCTTACACCGCTGTCGGCGATAAACGCCAGACGAATCGGGCAGTGATTCGGAGGAAGAATCTGCTTTTCAGGCTTTCCGCTGCTGTCATCCTGCACCTTCAGCTCGTCCTGATAAACACCGTTGACGCTGGTATCGGGATTGACGGCACCCTCAGGATCGGCTATGGTAATTTTATAGCTCTTGATATAGACAGGCGTGTTGCCGGAGGTACCCTTTAAATCGAAGTCCTTATAGACATAATGTACATTTTCATCGCCCTTGTTGCCCTCGCGGAAAAACATTTCCGCCGTGTTTTCGTTGAAGGAAGCGCCAAGCGGGAAGTAGATGTTTCTGCCGTCCACACTGGAGGTTTCATCAAGGGTAAAGGCAGGAATGGTGATTTTGTTCGCGCTGTACTTATCCTTATTGATACGAAGGGACGACGCGGACTGGAACTCTAAAAATTGGGTTCCCATATGAATGGAATTGCGTTTGGTGAACCACGCGAAGGTGGAGGTCAAAATCAGCAGCAGAATTAAAAACAAAGAAATATACGACTTTGCGATTTTTTTATTGATTTTCTGCAGGCGCTGCGCTTTTACGGCAACCGCCTTGAAAAAATACTTGCTTTTCGTGATGCTCCACCTCCATTCGGTGTAGAATGTGTTATTTCGCTGTATGAAAAAACTTAATTGTTTTCGTTAAGCATAAAATGCAACAGAATCTTAAACTTTCCGCCGACAAAAGCCAGACGCGCCTCTGCGTCCTCGCCCTCAATCCAAAGATTAACGCGGATATGACCATAATAATATCCATCCTGCGCGTCATTGCCAAGCGTGACAACATTTTTATCGCTGCCAAGCTCTCTGCCGACAAAGAGATCGCTTCTGATAACCTGTCGGTCATCCTTCGCGCGGTAATACGCGTGGGTGTTTGTTCCCTCTTCTGTGCGGAGAGCAAGACCGGTTCCGTTATAGTAAACCGCACCCTTGCCGTCATATTCCGTAGTAGACAAGCCGGTGTAGAGCTTATCGTCTATGCCGTTATAATACACATACGGAGCGGGAATCCACAAAACCTCACGGAAAGCGCTGCTTTCCATATTCAGCACTGCCATTCGAACGGCACCGATGGCGGCGTCCTTTTTTTGGTTGTCAGACGGATTGGTAATCACAGCGGCTTCATAGGTCTCCGCCGGCGTGATGGTTGTGTCGTTCACCATCATGACGCTGTGGGAATTTTCACTGCGGAAATACACGTCAAAGGACATATATTCATCGTTGGCAATCGCGGTGTCAAAATCCTGCGTTGTATCCACATATGCCACATTATCATACTGCAACAGCTTTGGAATCTTGAACGAGGTGCCGTCTCCGGTAACCTCGCAGAGGAACAAGTCCTCCATAAACTTAAACTCCTGATCGGCAAAATCAAACGTCGCGCCGTCGCTGCTGGAGTGCCAGGTGGTTCTTCTGTTGGCGCCGGGATGCTCTTGATTATATAAGGCGTTGTCATGAAGACGCTGATTGATGGCTTCATACTGATCGGTGTCAGACGGCGGCATAACGTAGAACTCCAAGCCATCGTCCGTATAGGTGCTCATGCTGATTCCCGTTGCCTTGGAATTCGAGCCGCCTGCCGTGAACCACGACATGACGCCGACGAAGGCTGCGACGGCGAGCGCGGCTAAAACTATTAAATTTTTAGCAACCATGCGCCACGTTTTGCGGCGGATTTCATCGCTCTTTTTCATTGCAGACCTCGTCGAAAAAATGTTACAGACGGTTTACTTTCCGTAGAAGTAAATGCCGATGCTTGCTTTACCGTTTTTCTGCGCTTTATGATGGAAGGTGCGGGTGGCGCCGAACTGTGCCTCGGATTTGAGGAAGCCGGCGAAATTGCTGACATAATTTTTATCAACGGATTTATAGGTGAGGTACGCGCAGGAGGTGTCGGCTCCCCTGAGCTGCTCTTTGACCAGCTCCTTGCAGGCGTCGATATCCGTTGTGCCGCGGAAATTCTTGACGACGCTGAGCTTGGTTTGCGTACCGCTGTAGACGGTGACCTTTTTGCTGTCCTGCACGATGTACAGGCACTTCATGGCGCTGCTGTTGGGCAGCCTGCTCATATCGGTGCCGGCGGAAGAGAGCGCCGTTGCCTTGAGCGCCTGCAAGCCGAGAGCGCCGGCGGGATAGTCGAACTTATACAGTCCGCTGATGCCGCGGTCGATTTTGAGATCCTTTTTGTACATGGCAGCGGCTTCGCCGGCTTTTTTGGCAGCCTTCTTTGCCTCCGCCTGCGCCTTGTCAACCTCTGTTTTAATCTGCGCCTTCGCCTTCTTTTCGGCTTCCTTCTGCGCCGCCTTGACACGGCTGTCGGCGTCCTTCTGAATCTTCGCCTTTTCGGCTTCCTTCTGCTTGTCAAGCTTGTCAAGCGCCGCCTGATGCTCGCGGTTGAGACGCTCTATCTCGGCAGCCTGCGCGGCAAGCAGCTTCTGCTTTTCGTCGGCGAACTGCTTGTTCAGCTCCTCGACATGGGCGTTGTGCGCTTCCTTCTCCGCCCTGACGTCGTCCTGATGGGACTGTCTTTCCTCCGCCAAATCGGAGGTGAGCTGGACAACGTTATGATTCAAGCCGTCAATCTTGGCGGACTGTTGGGCGATGGTATCGTCACGCTGCGCGAGCGTGTCGTTGAGACCGGCAATCTGCTCCTTAGCGCCGGCAATCTCACTTTCGAGACCGGCAATGGCAGCCGTCTGCGCGGCGATGGTCGCCGCCTGCGACGCGATGGTGGCTTTTTGCGCGGCGTTTTCTTTTTCCAGGTCGGCAATGCGGGCTTCGAGGGCAGCCTTGGTCTTTTCCAGCTCGGCGACGTAGGCTTCCAGCTCGTTGATGCGCTCACGCATCCGGACGATGGTGCGCTCCAGCTCGGCAATCTTTGCCTTTTGCTCCTCGATAATCCGCTCGAGCTCGGCGACCTTGGCTTCCAACGCAGCCTTGGCTGCCTCCAACTCGGCGACCTTGGCGGTCAGGGCGGCAACCATGGCTTCAAGCTCGGCGATACGCGCCTCTAACTCGGCAACCTTGGCTTCGAGTTCGGCGATGCGTTCCTTCGCCTTGATCAGCTCTGCCTTGACCTTTTGCAGCTCGTTTTTGAGCGCCTTCATCTGATCCTCGAGCGCCTTGATGGTGCTCTTCAGGGATTCGATGGTTTTATCTCGTTTTTCGATTTCGCGCTTGAGCGCGGCGATTTCGGATTTTTGATCGCGGATAATTTTCTCACGCTCGCGGATTTCCTGAAGACGAATCTTCAGCTCCTCCTTGCGGACGTTTTCAATCATTTCCTCCAGCTCACGGTCGCCGGCTTTGCCGTGACCGGACTTGCGCTCCTGATAGCGCTCCTCAAGGAGCTTGCGGAGAGCGGGGTTGGTGGCGATGGTAATCATAAAATGCTGGAAGCCCTGCGAAATGTAGACAGCCTCCTGCACGTCCTTGTCCATCTTGCCGGAGAATTCTCTGCCGATGATTTCAAACCCGGGCTTATTGTACGCGCCGAGGTAGGTGAACAAATCCAGAGACGCCTTGTAGTTGGGGTTTTTGGTCATCAGGTTGGTGCGGTTAATCGGCGGCTTGACGCGGATGCACTTTTTGAGCGCCTGCATCATATCGGTGCCGAGGAAGGAATTGAGCTTTTCACGGATACGGCGGACACGGTCGAAGTCCGAGAGCTTCTCATAATCCTTGACGTCAAGGAGCGAGGCTTCGGCGTCCTTGACCTCGTTGGAATACTCCATTTTGAAGGTGACGCGCTGGTTGTTGAGCACGAGGTCGCGGTTCATCGCCACCTTATTAAAGGTATCGGTCGGCGCGTCCACCATCTTGCGGTACTTGTCGGTAACAAAATTGAGGGCGGTTTCGATGAGGGTAATCAAAAAGCGGTTTTCGTAGGTTTCGAAGCTGTCCTCACGCTCGATGGTGAGCACGCGGTTGGGCGTCACCCTGCCGGTGTCGTCGATATTGTCAATAAAGTTGGTATGCTGAATCAGGTGCTTGACGGAGTCCTTGTTGATGATTTTTGCCTTGTCGATGCGGTAAATCTCATTATTCTCGATAATGAAGCGGCGCTGCTCGTCAATTGCCTTTTCGATGTAAGGAAGGGTATCCTCGATGGCGGTAACCCACTCCATGTCAATGACCTTTTCGTGGAGCCTACCGGAGAGGACGTCCTCACCCTTATCATTATCGGTCATATTTGCCGTGAGGTAGTTCGCGGTAAAGTCAGTAGCGAGGTGCTTTTGCATATATTTATAGGAACGGTAATACTGGTCAAAATTTTCCAAAACAACTTCACCTCTGATTTTTTCGGGAATAAAGGCAATACCGCGTTATTGGTGTTGCCTGAAGGCTGTAAACACCTTGTGGGATGTCCGGAAACGACATCCCGCAAGTATTGCTGTCAAATTATACGAGCTTCTTGAGCATGAGGAGGTAATCTTTGCACTCGCCCATGTTCTCTTCGCCGAATAACTCATCCATATACGCAATCAGGCCGTCGATTTCATCGCGGATATAGGAAAGGTTGAGCGCTTCAAATTTACGCAGAACCTTGCGCGCAAGGATATAATCGAGACCGTCGATTTCGGTGCCGCCGGTACCGACGTAGGCAGGGACGTAGTCCTTGATCTGCTTCATAATACGGTTACCAAACGCGACGCGGAAATGCGCGATAATATAGTCGTCCACGAGGGCGAGCTTGTCGAGCAGCTCCTGCGAAATCGGGTTATCCTGCTTCGCTTTGTTGAGGATATCCTCAAAGTGGCGGTAGTTGATGACAACAGGCGGTGTGTCGGGCGCTTCAAAGGCAACGCCCTTGTTGTCGATGTTGATCGGCATCGCACGGTCGTACACCTTATCGGTGACGGCGAAGGTCGAGTCATCGTTGTTGATGGTACCGCAGTACCACATATTCGGCGGCAGCGTAAACTTGCCGTGATCGAAAAGCTTCGGGTCGTTCTTCCACTGGCTGGGAACGAGGTCAACAATCCACTCCTCGCGTCTGGGCATTTCGAGGATGGAGAGCATCTCCGCGAAGTAGTACTCCACGCGGGCGATGTTCATTTCGTCGAGGATGACGAGGTAAACGTTTTCGTTATAGCGCGCCTCGTACATCGCGCGGAGCAGCTCGGTTTCGTTGTACTTCTTGGTGAATTCGTTGAAGTAGCCGAAAAGCTCGGAGCGGTCGCGCCAGGAAGGCTGAACCGGCGTGATGACGGAGGGGTTGCAGACATATTTACCAAAGGCGTAAGCCAGTGAAGTTTTACCGGTACCGGAAATACCCTGTAAGACGATGAGTCGGGTGGAAGCGAAGGCAGCCACAAAGCGGCGAATCATCGCGATATCATAATACAAGCCGAGACGCGAGCAGGCGAACAGACGGAAGCGGTCGCAGAACTCGGGAAGGGTGATATCGTTGTCATACTCAGGCGGCTGATAATCCGCCCACTCCTCGTCGAGAGCGGTGAGCTTGAGGAAGCGCACCTCGCCGGTATCGCCGTCTCCCTCCTCGCCCTTGTTGAGGGCTTCGATTTCCTCGCCGGTAAGCTCGGCGATTTCGTTGGGATTGAGACCAATCTGCGAAACCTTCATGGAGAGAATCTTGTCCTTTTCAAGATTCAGACGCATGACCTCTTTATTGAGCGCCTGTACTTCCTTGACAAGCGAATCGGTATCCTTTCTTCTGCGACGCGATTTAATGCGTTTTTTGACCAAGACGACGATGAGCCACACAATCAGTCCCATCACGGCGGCAAGGAGGATGATTGCGATAATCGCGATGACCCACGCGAGACCGCCCAGCTCGGACGTAAAATCGTTGATAATTTCCACATATTTCGGGAAATTGAACATCCCCGCGATTCCGTTGAACAGACCGGTTATAATTGACCAGAGTGAACCGAAAAACTGTCCGAGAAACTGAAACAGAAAATCAAATACTGTATCCAAGTCTCATCGCCTCCTGTAAAATAATCTCTCATTTTTTAATGTAAAATGTAAAATGGAAAGTGGAAAAGCGCACGGTTTTCCATTTTCAATTTTACACCGGAAATGACGGGGTTTTCTTTCCGACCGACCTTTCGGCCGGAAAGAATTACCGTTCAATCATCAGCACCTATGGGTGCGGTTTAGGGACAAATGTGTTTGCGATGCTTAATCAGTGTCAGCGTCGGATTGCTCCCCTTCGGCAGGTGTTTGTACCGTCGGTTCACTTTCCTGCTGCAGCTTTTGCTGCGCGAGATATTCGGCAATCGCGCGCTGCTTCTGCTCCTCCGTCAACTCGGAATTGGCGACGGCGGCGGCAGCGTCCTCGGCTGCCTTCTCTTTGTTGTAGGCAATGATGTTCATAATCACACGAATCGCCTGATACACAAAGAACAGAATCATCGGCAAAAGAATGACCAGGAAAAACCCAAGCTGCGTTCTGATGAAGCTGAAGAATGCGCCGATGCCGGGGATTCTGGTTCCTGTCCACTTTGCTACGATTGTATAAGAAGATTGCAAATCAGAATCCGCTTCCGGACATACAGCTTTGTTATCGCCTTGTGTTTTGTAGAATTTCATTCCTTCTTTTTCTACAATGTCAACGATACGGTGGGTATTGAGTACTTCTACTCCGTCCTCTCTAATCGGAAATGTAACTACATCTCCAACTTCAAATACGTCCCCGTTTTCAGTGGTTTTACTGATAATCATATCATTAACTTTTATCGTATCTTCCATTGAATCCGTTTGGACGCTAAGCGGAGCAATACCGAAAATATTGGAGACCCCTGATGACTTCGATGTCAATGATAATACTACTACCATAACCGATACAACCATTATCAAAACAATAATCACATCGATTACAATATTCATTATTTTTTTCAAAATCTTATTCATTCAAGGTGTCTCCAATCAAATTCTACTTATTATAGTTTCTTAGTCTTTGCAAATAACGATTACTCGGTAACCTGAGTACCACCAACGGTAAAGGTAAGCGAACCGATAGTCTGACCGGACAAGGAATCCTTACAGTCAGTATCTGTACCATCGAACCATACATACAAATCATAGAAAGCAGCTTGGCCGGCAGCGAGGTCGGGAACAGTGATGGTGTCGCCATTGGTGATAGCCACAGTTGTGATGCTGCCTACAGCAGAAGCAGGAGCAGCGGTGCCGGCAGCTACAGTCGCGGTAAAGGGAGTCAAAGTAGCAGCGGTCTTCTGATATACAACACCTCTGGTCTTCTTATCGGTGCTTACAGTTGTGCTGCCGAAAGTACCATTTGCGGTAACGCAGGTAGTACCCGCAGAAGTAGTGTTCTTGGAAACGAGGGCAAAGCAAGCATAATCGTTTGCAGAAGTCTCGAAACCGGTAAGGGTTAAGGTGATGTCCTTGTAATCAATTGTACCGGAATTGAAGACATTCAGTTCCTGCTTATACAAATAGCCGGTATCAGTTGCTGTAACGGAAGTAACCGCAAACTGATTGTCTCTGGTGCCGGAACCGTCACTTGCGTTTGTGGTAAACCAGTCTGTACCATTTGCAGAAGTACAAGGAACCATTGCTGTGCCGGTGAAACCGTAATCTACGTGCTGTTTCCAATCACGATCGCTCTTACTGAGAAGAAGCTTGGAAGCCTTTGCGGATGTAGCGGAGAGGTTATCCGCATATGCGCTTGTTGCTTCGGTGAACCATGCGAAGGTCGCGGTTCCGAGTGCGAGCATTGCTACGAGAAGCATTGCTACGGACGAGATTAATAATCTCTTTCTTGATTTTGCTTTCATTGAGAAATTCCTCCTAAAAAAGATTTTGTTTTGTCCCTAAAACACCATAGGGATTGTTTGTTTATATCAGCGCGTCCGCGCTTCTATACGGTTTAGTTTGTCGTCGGCTGGGTGACGTCGGTGCCGATGCCCTGACCTTCGTTGTAGTTCTTAGTGTCCTCGACCAGCTCGCCGTTGTTGTAATAGTCACCGAAGGGACTCTGGGTGGCGTCGGGATCGTCCAGCTTGAACAACATTCTCATGCGGACATAGCCGTCGCGGATATCATCGACGCACTCGGCGTCGTTGCCCTCAATCCAGATGACGACGGTGTACTTATCGACGTCGCCGACCGCGAAGCCGGTAGACTTGGCGCTCATGACCACCTTGTCGTCCACAAAACGCGTCGCGTCGGTTTCGGGCTGCTCGCGGTCATCGTAGCGGCCTTTGGCGTAGATGCTCGGCTCGCCGTTTTTGTAGACCATCACACGCACCGCCTCGTCCGCGGACTTGGCGACGCCGGTGATATCGAGGGTGGTGATATAGTCAATCTCCTCCTCGCCCTCGTTGCGCAGGTAGAAGGTGTAGGCGACGTAGTTTTCGCCGTTGTGCTCGCCGTCCTTCGAGGTATCGAGGTCGGTGGGCAGCCAATTGTAGGTGATGTTGGTGACGTCAAGCGCCTGCTTGGCGCTGAGGGTGACGGTTTTGTTGCTGAAATCCTCCGCGTCGCTGAGGGCAAAGCCCTTGGCGATGGCAGGACGGTCAATCTCAATGACAAGGTCGCCCCACTTGGTCACAAGCATCGAAATGATGAACAAAATCAGCAGTACCGCCGTGACCGCGCCGAGAATGATGGCAAGAATCTTGCGGCGCTTTTTGAGTCCGACAATCTGCGCGGCGTCCGTATTGACGTGATACTTGCGAATCGCCGGATTGGCGGTCTGCTTGTCGTTCAGCTTGCTTAACTCCTCAGGAGTTATGGGTTGTTCACTTTTCGTTTTCTTTTTTCCGAACAAGGTAATCACTCCAAAGGATTAATAAGGAAGCTTTATCCATCATGGAATGATGGATAAAAAGGGTATACCCTTTTTGCTTTTTTGATGTTTATGAAATCGGCACGTTGTTGTTGTCGCAGCCGACAAAGCTCATTCTGACCTGTAAATCCGCGTCCTGTACGTCGTCGTCACACTGGGGATCCTCGCCCTCAATCCATAAACGAACCGTAACCTTTTTGGGCGTCATCTCGTCGAGATGGAAAAGGCGGGTGTTGTCGGAATACACCATCGTGCCGCTCGGCAAATCGAAGGTGCTCAGGCTCGTGACAGCGGCGCCCTTGTTGTTCTCAAAGCAGGCGGTGCCGTTGCTGTCGGTGGTGAAGCCGACGCGAGAACAGTCCGTGACCTCGTTCTGCGGCGAGGGAGAATCTGATGTCACGCGTGTACCTGTATCTCTCTGCTCATCGGCGTCCTCGGTTGTGAGATGCACCCACATATCCTCGGTGGCGATAAAGTAGCAATCGAATTCGAGGAAGGAGCGTTTATTCCTCTCGCGCTGGGTACCACCCTTATTGGTGAAGCGGACGCCGTCGGAGGTGGTGACAGGATCCAAGATAATGTCCTCCAGCCTGGTGTTGTCACCGGCGAGGAATTCGTCAATCATTTCGTTGGTAATCACTTTGCCGTAGCGGCTGAGGTCGGTGCCGTAGTCGTGCATGGCGACCTTGAGCTGCGCGGCGACGCTGATATGAATATCCAACGAATCAACGCCGGCGAAGGTATTGATGGTGAACCACGCGACAGTGGAGGTGGTCATGGAGAGAAGTGTGATAATCGCAATAAAAACAATCAGCCTTTTACGGCTTTTCGCGCTCATTTTTTCGCTTGTCAGCTTTTGTGCTGCCTTCTTAAAAGCTCCCATAGCGGACACTCCTTCTGTAGTATAATTTCACCTATAGGTTAATTCTACATTTTTCTTTCAAAGAAATCAATTGATTTCAGAAAATTTTACATATCCTCTATCAATTTTGTATGCTTTCACAAAAACATCACATTTCTTTTGTGCAAGATAAACGCTCTTTTTCCGTCTTTGTCACGATTTTTTGGCAAAAGAAAACACCGGTTGCCGAAAGCCGGTGTGTTTTGGGGTTAATTTTGCTTTTGCACGATTTTATATTCATCGTAGAGCTGAAAATAGTGACAATTTTTCACACTCTGCGTCAGGAAGCGTTCCATCTCATCCTCGTCAAGATTGACGGCGCAGTAGTCGCCGAACTCCTCGTCCGCGACATAGTGCGCGCACATTTCGCAATTGTCCGCCATCACTTGCCTCCGTACTTGTCATACGCCGCCGCTTCGTAGGAATCGAGCAGCGAAAAGACCTCGTCCTCGGTTTCGGCGACCGCGTAAAGCGTGACGGTGTCCTCCGCCAAAAAATGTTCGCGGATGGACTGCTCCATCAGCTCAAGCAGCGGTGTGTAGTAACCCCTGACATTATAAATAATAATCGGCTTTTGATGCCTGCCGAGCTGCTTGAGCGTCAGCACCTCGAAAAACTCCTCAAAGGTGCCGATGCCGCCGGCGCAGATGATAAACGCGTCGGAATTGTCCTCCATATACGCCTTGCGCTCGCGCATGGTTTCGGTAAAGACAATCTCGGAGTAGTCCGCTAACACACCGCGGTTCACAAAAAACTGCGGGCTGACGCCGGTCATTTTGCCGCCGCCGCGCAACACGCCGCGCGACACGGCTCCCATGACGCCGTACTTGCCGGCGCCGTAAATCAGCGCGTCACCACGCGTCGCGATACGCTCGCCAAGCTGCTCGGCGGCGTCTAAATAGGCTCGGTCAATCGCGTCGCTCGACGAGCCGAATACACAAATAGTCATGATACAAGCTTCCTTTTTAGTAGTTGCGAATCAGTGAGACCACCTTGCCCAGCAGGACGACCTCGTCCACGATAATCGGTTCGTAGCTGTCGTTTTCGGGCTGCAGGCGAAAATGGCCGTTTTCCTTATAAAACCGCTTCACGGTGGCAGAGTCCTCCACCATCGCCACGACGATTTCGCCGTTTTCGGCGACAGGCGTGCGGCTGACGATGACGATGTCGCCGTCGAGAATACCGGCGTTGATCATACTCTCGCCCTGAATCCGCAGGGCAAACAGCTCTCTGCCGCGCTTGAGCTGCTCGGGCACCGGCACATAGCACTCAATGTCCTGAATGGCGGTAATCGGCTCGCCTGCCGCGACCTTGCCGAGAACAGGCACACTGGCGCTTTTCTCCTCGCCGGTAATCTGAATACAGCGGTTGACGCCGTGTTCGCGGACAATCAGTCCCTTCTCCTCCAGCGCGGTGAGGTGGTGATGCACCGTGGAGGTGGAGCTGAGTCCGGTGTAGTCGCAGATTTCGCGCACCGAAGGCACCCTGCCGTTTTCGGAGCACTCCTTGAGGAAATCGAGGATTCGCTGTTGACTTTTACTGAGTGTTTTCATAAGCGCACACACCTTTCCGACTATATTGTAACACACCCGACTCCAAAAAGTCAAACATTTGTTCAAATTTTCTCAAAAAAATTTTTTCAGAGAGGCTTCAACCATTTTTCACACAGTTTTCATATTATTGTTGTTTAATATAACTGTACTCAAAAGACGGAACCGCAACCGTCGAGTATATTGTTCTACCCTCCTCAATACGTGCCGACGCAGAGGCACGTAATTGTACCCCTCATTTTTTACAGACAGGAAACGCCTGACCGCTTTGGTCAGGCGTTTCTCCTTTTTCATACGCAAGAGAAGTTCGTGTGCCGATTGTTCGCTATAACACCAAATCATCATAGTCTTCTGACAGATGTATCTGTTGCTGCTGTTTTTTCTTTTTCTTTTTTAATTTCGCGCTGCTTTGATGGGACGAGAATACCAAATCGTCACCGACCGGCATCGGCTGATGCGGCCGCGCGGCGTGGGGTTTTCTGTCATTTTTCTGAGATGAAAACACCAAATCATCGCCAATCGGCATCGGCTGATGCGGACGCTCAGCGTGGGGTTTTCTGTCGTTTTTCTGAGATGAAAACACCAAATCGTCGCCAATCGGCATCGGCTGCTGCGGCCGCTCAGCGTGGGGTTTTCTGTCGTTTTTCTGAGATGAAAACACCAAATCGTCGCCAATCGGCATCGGCTGCCGCGGCTGCGCGGAGGGAACGGCGGTTTTTTCCGGAGCGCCAAACTTGAAATCGCCCCCATCGGGCACAGGAACCTTCACATCCTTAGGCGAAACCGTCTGCGGAACCAGCAGCATCAGATTCAGCGCCGTACCGGCAAAGCCGAAGAAATACAAAAATCTGCTCAGAAAGGTCGTCGTCAGGCTCAAGTCAATGTTCAAGTGATACTGCAGCAGCATCACGCACTCCATGAGCAGACAGGCAACATACAGCAGAATCGCGAAGGACATCAGGATGATACCTAACACCTGTTTGGATTTGAGCTTTGTATTGTACCGGAAAAAAATATAGTAAACCAACATCAGCAGCTCCGCTGTCTGTGCGAAAACATAAATCGCCCAATTCAGCACAGACGGCATACTGGCAAAATTCAGCATACTGAAAAAGACAGGCGCGTTAAACAGCTTGATGAAAAAATTCAGCGCGAGACCGCCGATGAGCAAGCCCTTGCGGAACGACCTGAAAAACGGCATCGGAATCAGCGCGAACGCCGCCGCGAGAAAAAGAGCGACGAAGGACGCGATACCCAGCGCTCTGCCGAGCCGGTTTGACGCGATGTACACCAACAAATAGGTATGATACAGACTGAACGCCAGAAAACACAGCGCTGTCACAGCGTTGATGACGGTCTTGGCTTCTTCAATTATGATAACATTTTTGGTCACGGTTCTTCCTTCTTTTTGAAATGTTTGATTTTCTTATATTCTGTCAAAATGCCCTTGGGGTGGGTCAGCGCACCCTTGATGGGGCGATAGAGAAACAAAACGGGATACAGCGCCTTGTGTTTGGCGAAGAAGGGATAATTGCGTTTTAGCGCCTCGCCGGAAAGAAACACGCGGCTTCTGAGAAAGCGGCGTTTGGCTTCTTTGCTGTCATCGCCGCCGAGACTTTCCGAAATGAGGTTGTATTCCTGATTTTCCGGAGTGCCGGCGCAGCCGGAGGAGATGAAATAACCGAGGTCGTTTTGCTCATATTTATCGAGCGTGCCGCCGGTGAAAATCTTATGGGAGAGCCTGCGCATCAGCTCCTCAAAGTCGGCGATTTGCAGCTTTTTTAGCTCCGCGTCAAGGTAGGCGCGGTTCAGATGGGGATGGGCACGGAGAAAAACATACGTATCAAGCAGCGAACGCAGACCGGAGCCGGCGCGGATGTAGTGCTTGTAGGTGTGGGTGAGAAAATAGAGATAAAAATCCTCGTCGGTCATTTGAAGGCAGTACGCCGAGCCGTCCACAGGGAGCAGCCTTTCGCGGATATTCTCAAAATAGCGGAAATACTGCGGAAAATGTTCTTCGGGGAACAGGGAGCGGTGCATTTCAAACTCGAGCGTAGGCGGCTTGGAGTAGGTGTCGTGGTTGTATTCCTCGTACAGCTCGCAGGAATAGCCCAAGCGCTCCATAATCTGTCGGATTTCCGCCATTTTGGAGCTGTCGCAGAGAATATCATTGTCGCTCATCTGTCGCATCGCGAATTTGGGATAGAGCTTTTGCAGCAAAACGCCCTTGAGCGGCAGGTACCAGATGCCGGCGTTTTCCAGCTCACGCGCGATGGCGGCACGCTCCACCTCAAAGAGCGCCAGCTTGCGGATGGCTTTTTTCTTGGCTTGGTCGAAGGCACGCGGCAGCGTGATGACCTGTTCCAGCGCGAAGGCGACGGCGGCGGTAAGCATATGCTCCTCCGACAGGCGGTAGACCTCCGCCAAGTCCATTTGGAGAACGCGCTCTTTGTCGGGCGCTTGCTCGTTGACGGCGCAGGACAGCAGATAAATCACGTCCTTCGCGATCCGCTCGTTGCGCTCGGGCAGGGTTTCGACAGGATAGGTTTTGCCGCCACGGACAATGCCGGTCAGCACGCCGATGATGTGTTTGTCGGTGATTCCTTTTTCAATAAAGGAGCGGTTGTCGCCCTTCATCGCGTATTTGCCTTTTTTGATTGCGACAATGCGGTGCAGGACATACTGACCGCTGTCGCGCTTGTAGAGGGGCACGTCGCCGACCTTCAGGGGGGCTTTGACGGCTTCAATCACCAGCAAATCGCGCGCGCGGATGATGGGATACATACTGTCGCCCTCGTTGGTATAAATCAGTCTGCCCTGTTCGGCGATCATATCCTCAAATTTTTTATTCATCGATTGCGCCTAATTCCTTCAATTTTTTGACCGCTTCGGCAACGTCGGCGCTGATGACAGCGCGGTCGCCGTCAAAACGGGCGCAGAGGGCGTTGACAATTTCCTCCTCGGTGACGTCTTGCCGCAGACAATCGGCAATGGCGGCGAGGGTTTTGTTGCCCTGAATCAGCCCGTGAAAATCCGCGCCGGAGGTGGGAACGATGACGGTCTGACCGTCCATTTGATGATAGAC
>JAFUUV010000118.1 GCA_017471345.1 Ruminococcus sp. | reverse complement strand
GGCAAATACGCCTTCGGCATACTCTCTGACCATCTGCTCAATTTCAGAGGGAGATAAACCGTCTATGCTGTGAAAAAGCACGTTGGTTTTTTCTTTGAAAAGGCTGATAACATCCTGTTTGCCTTCGGAAACAGAATCCGTTGAAACAGAAACATCGTCAAAGGGCAGGTCGTCATCCTCCGTAAACTCACGCGCTTTTTCCAACTCTGCAGGGAGAGAGGTCGCAATTTCCGCATACTCGGCGCGAAACACATCAATCACCATCTGATAGATGTGCTCGATATTTTCTCTGTTGATACCATCAGCAAAAGAAAAGCTCGTATAAGGCATTTCCTCTCCGAAACGGCACATCAGCATATTGGTAACCGCTTTCGCTAAAAAATCAGTTTCATTGTCAAACGCCTGATATGCATCGTCAAAAAAGCTCTCAAATCTCTTGAGGTTTTCAGCATAGAGAATCTCCGTCAGATGCTCCGCGTCAGTCTGAAAGACAGCTTTCAGAGCTGCCACAACCGCAGCATTATTTCGGTAATCAAAAAACCGCAGCGTCTTGTGACGGTGGACGCGCTTATCCACAACTGTTCTTGACATCGGAAAGGTCACAACATATCTGTTGCGTTTATTAACGTCATATAACAACGTCGCCTTTGTATGCCGTTTGGCAACGCGTCCGTATAACTGCCACTGTTCGTAGGTCAACAGCAAATCCGAACCGGTTCCCTGCGCATAAGCCAACACAGCGTTTTGAAAGGTCAGACGGTAATTAAACGCGGCTACTCTCAAAAAAGCGTTAAACTCGGCAGGAGAATGACAAATTTGCGAAACAGCTTTTTCATATTGTTTGTTTAATTTAAGGTATTTTTCATTCATAGGTACAGTTCTCCTTAAATTGATATTTTGTTTTTTTGACGATTGGGCAAACACTTCCCTACATTGGATTCACCTCCTAAAAATGAAAAAAGTGGACAAATTGTCCACTCGTTTTTTGCATATTGCTTGCATTTGCAAGCGGTATGGGTTATAATATCCATGCATGATAAATCTATACGTATTAAGGAGCGTGAGTATTATGGCAAACACATCACCCGTATATGCCAGAATCAACACACAATTAAAAGAAAATGCAGAAAGTGTCATGGAGCAGCTTGGTCTTTCACCTTCTAACGTGATTCAAATGTTATACAGTCAAATCGTACTGTTACAGGGATTGCCATTTGACGTTAAGATCCCCGAACGCAAGCCGGTTGATATTTCTACTTTGTCGCAAGCAGAGCTTGACGCGGAATTAGTAAAAGGCATTAATTCCTTAAAAAGCGGCAAAGCATTAACCGAAGAAGAAATAGAGAAAGAACTTTCGGAGTTATATAGCATATGAGTATTTCTGAATACAAGGTAATATATGCTCCCGAAGCAAGAGAGGACATTAAAACAATTTATCGGTATATCGCGGTTGTTTTAGGAGAGAAAGGCACTGCCCAAAAACAAACAGAAAGAATTCGCAGAAAAATCCACGGTTTAACAACATTTCCTGAAAAGTATAAGGCTGTCGACTGGAAACCTTGGTCTGAAATCAATATGCGTCAAGTGGTAATTGATAACTATGTAGCATATTACCTCGTAGACCACAACAAGCATATCGTGACAATTGTAAGAATATTCTACGGCAGCAGAGATATTCAGAACCTGATTTAGCCGATTTTATAATGAGGTGTCATGATGAATTCTGTTTTTTATTATCCGGCTGTTTTTCAAAAAGAAGATGTCGGCTACTCAGTATGGATTCCTGATATTCAAGGCTGTATTTCTCAGGGAGACACTTTTGATGAAGCAATGGAATATATCAAAGACGCTATTGGTATTTGCTTGGATTTAATTGTCCAAAACGGTAATGTGCCGCCGAAAGCAACAGAACCGAACGGAATTGAACTTGAACATAATCAATTCTTGGCAGTCGTGAGTTTTGACTTTGATGAATACCAAAAGAAACACGGTGAAAAATCCGTAAACGAAAAACGCAAGGACGAGAAAAACATTGTGATTATGAGCTTGGAGCAGTACAACAGCATTATGAAAGCCACAAGAAACGCTGAATACCTCGCGAAGCTCGACCGCAGCATGGAACAGCTTTCTCAAGGAAACGGAACCGTTCACGAGCTGATAGAGGTAGAAGATGAATAAAATCTGGTCTGATATTGCTTGGGACGAGTATCTGTATTGGCAAATGATGGACAAGAAAACCGTCAGGATAATCAACACTCTTATCAAAGACATTGAGCGCAACGGCTTATCTACAGGAATCGGAAAGCCCGAACCGCTTAAATACAGAAAGGCTTGGAGCAGGAGGATAGATATGGAACACCGTTTAATCTACAATCAAGACGAAAACGGCAATTTGTTAATTATCTCCTGCAAAGGACATTATGAAGATTAAAACACAACAAAAACCCGTTGATATTTCTGCTTTATCACATACTGTGCTTGACGCAGAATTAGCAAAAGGCATACAATCTCTAAAAGATGGTAAAGCATATACCGAAGAAAAGTATAATGCGGAAACCGAACAAGCTATTTTTGAAGCGCATAACGGAATCAATTTAAGTGAACCCTACAATTCCGTAGCTGAGCTGAGAGAGGCACTTCATGCTGAAGATTAGAGTTCATAATAAATTCAAAAAGACGAGCTGATTTTACTTCTTATCCGTACCGGTACACATTCCGACCTTGATTTTTGACCGATAAAACGTCCTTTGCTTCATACAACAAAGGACGTTTTATTAATTCATACTACACAAGTTTCCTGCCACAAATCGGACAGAAGTAATTGCGGCAGGAAGTGGCTGTTTTATCTTTGAATACTTTGTCTATAACAAGGTCAAAATCGTTAGTTGCTTTATTCCTTCTGATATAAAATAAGTCATTATGTTCTACATACGTGAAGTCAGCGCCAAACTCATACTCGCTGTTACCGGATAAATTCTGACAATGCATACACATAGTAGGCTCTTTTTGTATTTGAATCAGTTCCATTTATTTCTTCTCCTATCGTTTCATTACATTAACCGGTTGCAGAACGGCGTTAATCTGCGCCGTCTGTTGTTCGGTATATCGAAGGATAACCATATCAGGATGCTGAGTGCTTTGACGGCAGTTGCTTGCAACATCAAAGCCTGCGTTACGCAGCTTGTTAAAGTCATCAAAGGTAATTTCACGGTAGCGAAAGCCTTCTTCTGTTGGCTCTACGGCATCAACCTCTGAGTTATCAAGCTCCGGCGGCTCATTGACGATAAACTCACCCTTTTCCAAAAGATAATCGGAAATCTTCTCCGCGTCTTTAATCGCCGCGACCAGCACGTTGGGATTGTTTTGCAGCACTTTTATCCAACTCT
>JAFUUV010000117.1 GCA_017471345.1 Ruminococcus sp. | reverse complement strand
GGCAAATACGCCTTCGGCATACTCTCTGACCATCTGCTCAATTTCAGAGGGAGATAAACCGTCTATGCTGTGAAAAAGCACGTTGGTTTTTTCTTTGAAAAGGCTGATAACATCCTGTTTGCCTTCGGAAACAGAATCCGTCGAAACAGAAACATCGTCAAAGGGCAGGTCGTCATCCTCCGTAAACTCACGCGCTTTTTCCAACTCGGCAGGGAGAGCGGTCGAAATTTCGGCAAACTCTGCACGAAAAACATCAATCACCATTTGATAAATGTGCTCGATATTATCTCTGTTGATACCACCAGAGAAAGAAAAATTCTTATATGGCATTTCTTCTCCGAATCGGCACATCAGCATATTGGTAACTGCTTTTGCTAAAAAATCAGTCTCATTATCAAACGCCGGATATGCGTCGTCAAAAAAGCTCTCAAATCTCTTGAGATTTTCAGCGTAGAGAATCTCAGTCAGATTATCCGCGTCAGTCTGAAAGACAGCTTTCAGAGCTTCCACAACCGCAGCATCATTTCTGTAATCAAAGAGACGCAGCTCCCTGTAACGGTGGACGCGCTTATCCACAACCGTTCGCGACATTGGAAACGTCACAACATATCTTCCGCGGCGGTTGACATCAAAAAGCAAAGTTGCTTTTGTATGCAGCTTCGGAACACGTCTGTACGATTGCCACTGCTCATAAGTCAGCAGTAAATCAGAACCGGTGTCTTGCGCGTATGCCAAGACAGCATTTTGAAAGCTCAGGCGATAATTAAACGCAGCTACCCTCAAGAACCGGTTAAACTCAGCAGGTGATTGAGAGAGCTGAGAAACGGTATCGTTGAATTGTTTTGTTAATTTAAGGTATTTTTCATTCATAGGTACAGTTCTCCTTAAATTCATGAATAATTGTTTCCAAATGATTGTTTTTTCTCTACATTGGACTCACCTCTGAAAAAAGAAAAAGCGGACAATTTGTCCACTGAAACAGAATATCAATATGTTTATAGTGTTGACATTGTGCGCATATCGTGATATAATAATGATGAAAGGAGATGCTAATATGGCGAATATAAATATTCGAGTAGACGATGAAGTCAAAACACAGGCACAGGAGCTTTTTGCTTCTCTCGGATTGGACATGAGTACGGCAATGAATATATTTTTGCGTCAGGCTATTGCATTTGGAGGTATTCCGTTTATGGTTCGTCAGTCAAGATATAATGCGGAAACCGAACAGGCTATTTTTGAAGCGCATAACGGAATCAATTTAAGTGAACCCTACAATTCTGTGGCTGAGTTGAGAGAGGCGCTTCATGCTGAAAATTAGAGTTCATAATAGATTCAAAAAGGATTTGAAGCAAATCTCCAAACGCGGTTATGACGAGGAAAAGCTATGGTCAGTTGTCGAACAGCTTGCCAACGGAATTGCCTTACCGCCAAAAAATCGTGACCATGCTCTGACGGGCAACTATGTTGGTTGCCGCGAATGTCACATTGAGCCGGATTGGTTGTTAGTGTAGGAGATTCAAAAAGATGAGCTGATTTTACTCCTTATCCGTACAGGTACACATTCCGACCTTGATTTTTGACTTGTAAAACGTCTTTTGCTCAATACAGCAAAGGACGTTTTATCATTTTCATACTACACAAGTTTCCTGCCGCAAATCGGACAAAAATAAATACGGCATGAATTATTTACTTCTCCCTCAAATACAAGGTCAAAGCGGTTTGTGGATTTTGTTTTCCTGATGTAGAATAAATCATCATATTCCACTATCGGAAAATCCGTGCGGAGTGTCAAAGAAATACATGCTCGCGAAAAGATTGCGCGAACATTTGGATTTTCGTGCGGAAGACTACAGTGTCATCCGAAAAATCTCCCGTAAAGGGAATGAGCTCAATGCCCTCAACTTCGTCTCCAAACAATGGCTCCCCGCCGTAATAGCGGTACGCTGTGGCACCCCATACTCTTCGTGACAAGCCCGGCAAAAACGAGTATCCAGGTTTGTACGTTTCGATTAGCATTCCCTTATTGTGTATCAGAATTTTGAGCCCACAAATAGGTTTCTCAGCACTAAGCACAAACGAAATTGGAAAGATAAACGTCGTCGTTTCTTCTTTGATTCCGATTTGCACGGCGAGCTGCCTAAAAGAATTCAGCAATCCGATTGGACCAATGAACGGATATCCGGTTTTGCAGATTTTTCTTCCTGACTTTTTCGAGAGTGTGAAATATCTGTGATTGGGATACCTGTGGTTCATGCAAATATCTTCGCATAGCATACTGCTAATATCTTCGTATCCACGAACTACAGTTTCGACCAAGTCATCGCGAATGAGCGCAAAGCTGCATTTAGTGTCACTGCCTAAGTCCAGCAAAGAAATATCTATGTTCACTGTGCCGAATTCTTCATCAAAATCCGGCGACAGCTGTTTATATTTTTTGACGACCTCCGGCTTAAACCGCTCAATCTCTTGCAAGATTACCTCGTTGTGTTTGTCAATCATATAAATATCAACTCCTACACAAGCTCCCTTCCGCAGATCGGGCAAAAATATATGCGGCAGGAATTGTTCACTTTTCCCTCAAATACAAGGTCAAAGCGGTTGGTGGATTTTTCTTTTCTGATGTAAAATAAATCGTCATATTCAACGATCGGAAAATCTGCGCCAAATTCATAGTCTCCTTTATCGGTCATATTTTGGCAGTGAGGACAGGGAATATCCTCATGTGTGATTTGTATTAGCTTCATTTATTTGCTCCTATCGTTTTATAGCATTAACCGGTTGCAGAACGGCGTTAATCTGCGCCGTCTGCTGTTCGGTGTATCGCAGAATAACTATATCCGGCTGCTTTGTACTCTGACGGCAGTTGCTGGCAACATCAAAGCCTGCGTCACGCAGCTTGTTAAAATCGTCAAATGTGATTTCACGGTAGTGATAGCCTTCTTGTGTTGGCTCTACGGTATCAACCTCTGAGTTGTCAAGCTCCGGCGGCTCATTGACGACAAACTCGCCCTTTTCCAAAAGATAATCGGAAATTTTCTCCGCGTCTTTAATCGCTGCGAAAAGCTCGTTGGGATTGTCCTGCAACACCTTTATCCAGTTTTGAATATAGGCTGCATGGTTTTCCATCGTCGGTGACTGCTCATAGTTTATACCGGTTGCACATGCTGTAAAAGCCGACGCGATTTCTGCCCTGAGTTCTTCTTTGGCGTAGCTCTCGCTGCCAAAGCCGCCTGACAAGTCACGGTTCAGACGTTTCGCTGCACCCGTAGCGTGTCCGGCTTCATGCAGAAAGGTTGACATATAGCTATACGCACCGTCAAACATTTCTATCTGCGGCATACGAATGTAATCGCCCGAAGGACTGTAATAGGCGTTATTGCCGCCCTCGCGGAATTCCAGTTCCATGTTTCTCAAAAGCCTGTCACGCGCTTCTATCAGCTCTGATGTGCTGAATCTCTGACGTGACTGCGCTTTGAGTTCCGGGATACCGTCAATCTGCGCCGCGTTAAAAACGGTGAACACACTGGAAATAGGCTTTATCCGGTCGTGAAAATCAACCGGGTCAAGAGTATCTCTCAGCTTCTGTACCTGAGACGGCGTGAGCTTCTTCTTCGTTTTGACATCATACATTGACCAAAACTCAACGCGCGTTCCCTTCTCACCTTTGCGAATATGCCATCCTTTATCTTTAGCCTGATTAAAGGTACACCAGCGCGGATCGTGATACCCTCTGTCCAGTGAAATAATGGCTAACCAGAAATAGTTGAGTCCTCTGTAGCTTCTGCCGGTTACTGCATTGCGCGGCATGGAAGTATCCTGCCAATCTTGGTGCCACGGGATTCTTTCTTGTTGCAGCGCAGCGATAAATTGATTGGCTATCTGCTCGCGCATTTTATTCAGCTTACTCACTCAGTTCCTCTCCGTTCCAATCAAAGATTATTTCTTCTTCCGGCTGTCCGTTCGGAAGGCTGTCCGAAAACGTTACGCCCATTTCTTTTTCAAAAGACTTTTCGTTCATTTTTTCACCACCTTACAATTTCATATTTTGATTAGCGTTAGTGGCTTTTGGCTTAAAGGCTCCTAACGCTTTTTCAATAGCAGCTTTTTGTGATTCTAAGAAAACAAGATTAAGTTTATCGGCTGATTTTCTGAAAGCCGCCACATTTTCCATTGTCAGCTTTTCCTTTAATTCAGCAAACTGTTCAGATGAAACTACTTTGTAACACAATTTCTCGCCTGTTTCTTTTGAGATATCCTTTAACTTGCGGTTGAGCGCTGAGTTACGCTGAAAGAAAGTCTCTTGATTGACCTTTTTTTCTTCTCTGTTGGGGTAGAGAACATTCATAACTTTATCTTTATCCTCCGGCGCAAAGGCGATATTGAGCTTGTCGCCTTTTGGGTAGCTTGCAAAGGTAATACAGTGTTCTCGCAAAGCTGCTGCCTGTTCGGGCGTAACCAGAAGATAACTCAGCTTCAAATTCTTCTTTTTCAGCTCTGCGGTTATTTTTCGGTTTTTTATTTTGTCGGCTTGTCCGGCGAAGTTGTCATAGGACACGCCGAGGATTGCGGATACCCTTTGCAAGTCTGTCTTTTTCAAAGTGACAACCGCCGTACCTGTTTTTAAATCAATACGGCTTGAAAGAAGAATATTGTTATTCAGCAAATGCGTGATTTGCCATGCGTAGAGTTTAATCTGAACGCTTTCGCCAAAAGAATTGACAATATCCTTATACGGGATATTCCCCAAAACTTTTTTGCCGCGTTTATAATCAATAAAAGACCGGACTTGATAAGCGGTAGAATAAGACTTAATTTTTCGTTTTGAAGATTTGCGTTTTTTGTTTTTCAAATTCAGAATGTATCTGATTAAGCGCAACGAAAACAAAAACGGATTTTTTGTAAACAGGTTAGGACTGCCGAGCCGTTTATCAGATACTTTTATTTTCTCGGCGTATTTTTTCTCATACCGTTTCCAGTTTACGGCGGCGAGCTGATTGTAATAATCATAATTAGGCGTGATAAATTTTTTGTTATATGCCGGAGCAGCTTCTTCCGTTGGAGTAATATTCAATCTTTTCTCAATACTCGCTTTAGAATATTTTTTCCCGAACTGTCGTGCAAGCGTATCTGCGCGAATTCCTTTTTTCTCTCCGTTCTTTTTGAACGTAATGTTTTTACTCGTAAATTTAATTTCGTAATCATGCGTTTGAAAAAAATTGATAAATTCATTTTTGGTGCGGCAAGTATCAAGAGCCGTATCCAAATCCTTTACCAATCTCAGTTTCCAACTGTCACCTCTCTTGGCGGCGTTCATCGTTGCTTGGTCAAGCGGATAATATTTCGACGTATTGTCTTTTTCAATAACGCTAAGTCCATATTTGTAACAAAGCTCGTCAGATACCTTGCGAAGCATTTGCAGATGAGTCATATTATCATAAAACTTACGCCCATCTATTAAGCTGCATGAATTTACAATGATGTGATTATGAATATGCTCACGATCTACATGTGTAACAAGCACAGCTTTGAAATCCGGCGCGCATCGTTCCAAAAATTCTTGTCCGATTTTGTGCGCGAGCTCAGGAGTGATGTTGTCGGACGGAGAAAAAGATTGAACCAGTTGCGCCACAAGAATTCCGTCATCTTGATTAAACGCAATTCTGTCATTTTGAAATTCCTGTAAAACAGAATCATCGTGATTAATACAATTGTGATAAGAGATTAGCTTTAAGTCAGTTTTTTCTTCCTTGGTTGCATAATCATATACATTTTCTAAATGCGTTTGCGTAGTTATTTTCGTGTGCGGCGTATCTTTCTTGCCTGCGAATTTTAAAATCGCCATATCTAAATTTCTAAATGCTCCTCTATTTTTATCAGCCGAACGTTAATTGATTTAACAGAGTCGGTTAATTGTGATAATAATTCTGAAATCTTTTCTGTGTCGTTTTGCAAATAATCTTTTTCAGGTTCCGCAACAAAAGCGATAAAGTTATTTAATTCCGTGTAGCATTTCTGCATGAGCTGTTTAACTTCCTCAACATTGGTAATTGAGATATATTGATTTGTATTTGCGATGGTCGCAATCTGATTGATATTCGTTCCGATTTTTGAAAGATGGTAAATCAAATCCGGAAAGTCCTCGCAAATCACAATTCTCTTTCGCCGAATGCACAGTGAAATATATTCCGTTACAGAAACGTTCATAAGATTGGCGTGATACGAGATATTCTTTTTATCCGTAGGTGTGAGCCTTAATAATAATTTTTCGGTTTTCCTTTCTTTGTCCATTTTTTATTTTCACCTTTTGTTTTCTGTTCTTTGATTTTTTTATTTTGTTTTTTTAGGACTTGATTTTTTATTTTAGTCAAAGCTGAAATTTTGTTTGAAGGTTTAGGACGTTTTGTCTTGTTTTCTCTGAGGGGGTCAACCCCCTTAAAATCGCCTGCGATTTTGGGGGTTGCAAGCACAGAATTTGTATATCATTCTGATATACAAATTCGCTTGTTAGGGAGATTCCCTAAAACCCCGATTTCGGCAAAACCGAAATCAAAAAACAATCACTGCGTTCAGCCGTAAAAGCAAGTTTTACAAAATCGGTTTTTCTGTTTTCATTTTGCAAAATCCTCAAATTTGTATTTTTCTTTTCTCTGTTGGTTGCGGCGTTTTTATTGCGCCTGCGGATTTTCGGTTTTGTCAATGAAATTTTCAAAATCCTCAATTGTCTTGATTCCGTAATCCGCGAGAACATCGCGGAGCTGTGCGTATTCTTCATTTTGAATTTGCTTTTCGGTTTTTTTCTTTTGAGCGTGGAGCGTTTTCAGTCTTTGCTTTGCTTGCGCAATAGCGGCTGTCTCCTTTTCGATTTGCTCATTTACTTTTCCGATTTTTTCAATCAGCTTTTGCATTTTATCATATTTTTGTTTTTCCATTTTGAAATCCTCCTACCAACGGTCAAAGAATTTGACGTTTTCGTATTGTAAAATAAAATTTTGCGTAGAATGAAAATTGCCCGGCGCGGAATTGAAATAATCTTCGGTACACATATAAAACAGTCTGTGCTTAACCGCCAATCCATTTTCGTCAAAAATGAATTTTGCCGCGTCAACGGCGTTTTGTGTTTTTCCGATATTTGTACTTCCGACATATCCCATTCCGCTAATCAGACTTTCCATTGAAGTATAATTGTCATAAACGATTGCACATTTAATTGCCTGAGCGACCAGAGCTGCGCCCGTAAAGCTGCTGCCAAATTCTCCTGTCAGCAATCTTTCAAGCAAGTCTCTGTCATGTTCAGAGAGCTTAACTTTCGGGAGCGAAAAATTATTATCGTCAGATTTCGTTTTTATCAAAACGGTATTTTCGCTTTTTAAATCGGCGTTTTGATATTCGATAATATTCTGAGTGCCGACTTTGATAATTTCATTCTGAACCGGAATGAGGATTGTTTCTTTTACAGGAAACTTGTGCCACAGCTTATCATTGAAATATTCCTCTTTGTAAGTGACGGATTTCCTTCCGTCTTTACCTTGTTGCACGACTTTTCTTTCGCCGTCGAGCAAATCATCAGAAGAAAAAATCTCGGTTTTGTACTTTATGATTTCGTTTTGTTCAGATAGCTTCGCTTCGATTTTCGGAATTACAATAACCTGTTCCGAATAGATAAACTCATTTTTATCAAAAGGAAGTACATCGTTTTCGTTAAGTGAAATATGTAATCTCTGTAATGTGTTTCCAACTGTATCATACGGTACTTGATAGACTTGCTCGTTGTCATGATACATAATTTTGATTTTCATCAAAGGCTTTATCAGAAACTCATTTTGCACAGGAGTGTCTGTTATTTTTACTTGACTGATTTCTTTTTGGATATTTACTTTCGGTGTTTTAGCAAAGACTTTCTGTTCAGAAAGGCAAATCGTCGTCGCCATAGCTGTAAGGGTTAAAATCAGTATCTGACGACTGCGGTATCTCGATATCCTCATAATCTTCTGCCGAATTCTTCCTTTCTAAAAACTGTATTTCTTCAACCACGAATTCATGATATTTCTTATCATTCTTTATTTTTGAACGGTAATGCGCCCGAACGCCGAGCAAATCGCCCTTTTGAGCATAGGTGCAAAGGATATCGGCGAGCTTGCCGTAAACCGCCATTGGCGGAAAATCCGTATCATCACTGTACGTTCGTTTAACGGCTAACTGAAAGCCGCAGCAGCTTTTATTGTTATTCGTTTTTTTAAGCTCGAGGTCGGTAGAAATCCTGCCGACAAAAGTTGAAGTATTAATCATCTTATTTCCACCTTTCGGATTGTAAAAATTCAATTTTCTTTTGTTCAAAATCCGGCGAGTTGTGATATTTTATCTTTAACAACGCCCACTCATTTTTGAACGCTTCAAAGAGTTGAAAATCAGAGAGCGACTGCGAGCTTCGCTTTGTTCTCATGAATAATTTGTTATAGACCTTTTTGAATTCCTGCACGGATTTTTTCTTACTGTAACTTCTGTAATAATCAGTTGTTCGCTGCCTTTTACAGTTGCCGCACTGCTTTGTCAAAGGTTCAGAGACAAACCATCGTCCGCACGCGCAGCGATGGACAATTTGTCCACTTTCGAGAATTTCAAAAAGCGAAAGAGCGCACAGCTCTGTCAGCGTATGAAATTCTGTCTGCGCAGAAAAAGAAAAACTCGTGTACTGTTCAGCGAGCTTGTTGAAAATAAATTCAGTTGAATTTCCATATGGCAATGTCAGCTTAGAACGCAACCTTCTGAACCGGTATCCAGAGTCGTCAAACAAATAAAAAAAGGTATGACCGCGAGGAAGAATAGTGTAAAAAAGTTTTTTAAGAGAACAGCGGTCGAACACTTCTTCTCTCTGGCTTATCTTGACGACAAATTCTGTCAGCCGTGCAATCTGCTTTTTCTCTGCTTCCGAGAGATAATAGAGGTTATACAAAACATGCGGCGGCGTTATCTCTGTGTGCTGCAATTCAGCTTCCACAACGGTAAACAACAATGCGCCAAACGGAAGTCTGACTATCATATCGCCGTATTGATATTCTTCCAGAACGGTTTTTTTATTGACGCTCTTTACGAAAAGCACCGAATACATTCGTCTGCCCGACCTGTCTAAACTCTCCATATTTTCATCTCCTTACGTTTTTCTTTCGTTTTAATAAAACTATACCCAAAACCGCTAAAGTCCCTGTAACGGCGATTACAGAGCCAAATATGACGGCTTTATTACTGTTGTTTCTTTCCGGTTTTGCAGCCATCTGATTTGCGCTGTCCTGCGTAGCTTCGTTGCTGATTTCAACCGGTGTTCTCCGTGCGTGAACAAGCAGTCTATGACTATTGATACCGTAGGGATAACAGGTCACAAGCGTGAGAATATCCTCACCACTAATCACTTGCAGCTTACTGGCATCATCCGGCTCAACTACTTCGCTGCCGTAGACAGTGTACAACAACGTTCTATCCAGAACTTTAAGCGTCACCGTGTCGCCTGTTTCCAATTCATCTATGTCGTCGAAAAATTTTTGTGTTGGGAATCCGCTGTGTGCCGATATGCAGGCGTGAGTGCTGTCGCCGCCGATTGGAAAAGAAGTGCGTTCCAGATGGGCAGCGCCCTTAGTCAGTATTTCTTCGCTCTCGCCGTGATAAATCGGCAAATCTACTTTAATGGCAGGGATTTCTATATATCCCATTATGCCGTTGTCGATATTCAAAATATCAAAATAGCTG
>JAFUUV010000020.1 GCA_017471345.1 Ruminococcus sp. | reverse complement strand
TCTACCACTAAACTACATCCGCATATCTGCAACAGTAGTATTATAGCATTAACTGAGCGGAATGTCAAGGTTTTTTCGCAAGAATCATCAGGGAGCTTGTTGGCTCCCTGATGATCTCAAATTACAGTGACTGTACCACTAAGCCATTTTCGTCAGCGGTGACGTGGATAGCGGTGAGCTTGCCGGTCTGGGAAGAAATCATCGACTCGGCGATTTTTTCCTCGACCTCGCGGCGGATGGTATGGCGCAAATCTCTCGCACCGCTCTTGCCGCCGCAGGATTTCTCCGCAAGATACGCGCACGCCTTGTCATCATAGGTAAAGGAGATATGCTTCTCTTCCAGAGCAGGCACATACTCGCTGAGCATCAAATCCGCAATCTTAACATAATTCTCGTTGCTGAGATGGTTGAACACAATCACCTCATCCACACGCGCGAGGAATTCGGGACGCAGGAAGTCGCCGAGCGCCTTCATCACGCGCTCTCTGGAAGCGTCCTCCTCGGTTTTGCCGAATCCAAGCGCACTCTCCTTCATACCGGAACCGGCGTTGGAGGTCATCACAATCACGGTATTCTCAAAATTAACCGCTCTGCCGTGCGCGTCCGTGACCTTGCCCTCGTCAAGAATTTGCAGCAGGATGTTGAGCACATCGGGATGCGCCTTTTCAATTTCATCAAACAAGAGCACCGAATACGGACGGCGGCGCACCTTCTCGGTGACCTGACCTGCCTCGTCGTAGCCGACATAGCCGGGCGGTGAACCGATAATCTTGGAGACCGAGTGCTTCTCCATAAACTCGGACATATCAAGACGAATGAGGGTTTCGGGCGTATCAAAGAGCTGCTGGCTGAGCACCTTGACCAGCTCGGTTTTTCCGACGCCGGTGGGTCCGACAAAGATGAAGGAAGCAGGACGGCGGCGCGGTGAAATCTGGCAGCGGCTGCGCTTGATTGCGGACGCAAGCGCCTCGACAGCCTCATCCTGACCGATGATTTTCTTTTTCAGCTCGCTCTCCAAATCGGCAAGCTTTGAAAGCTCGTTTTCACGGATACGTGAGGCGGGAATCCCTGTCCACAGCTCGATGACCTTGGCGATATCCTCCTCGGTCACATGGGCAATCAGATTTTCGGGATTAATGCTGCTCAACTCGGAATCTATCCGCGCGAGATCGGTATTAACCTCGGCTAATTTCTCATAATCCACCTGTTCGGCGGAGGAAATCTCCTCCTTGAGCTGCATCAGCGAGCCCTTTTGCTCGTTGAGCTTGTCGCTGCGCTCCAAATCCTTATTGCGCAGCGCCGCGCAGGCACAGCTCTCATCCAACAGGTCAATCGCCTTGTCGGGCAGGAAGCGGTCGGTAATATACCGCTCGGAGAGCACGACCGTCTTACGGACAATATCGTCATCGACAATGACACGGTGATGCTGCTCGTAATATTCCTTGACGCCGGCAATCACCTCAATCGACTGCGCGATGGTCGGCTCGCCGACCTTAACAGGCTGGAAGCGACGCTCCAGCGCGGAGTCCTTCTCGATGTATTTTCTGTATTCATTAAAGGTCGTGGCGCCGATGACCTGCACCTCGCCGCGTGAAAGCGCGGGCTTGAGGATATTGGCGGCGTTCATGGTACCCTCGCTGTCGCCGGTACCGACAAGGCTGTGAACCTCGTCGATGAAGAGAATGATATTGCCGCTTTCCTTGATTTCGGACACCAAGCCCTTGATGCGGCTTTCAAACTGACCGCGGAACTGGGTTCCGGCTACCAAAGCGGTAAGGTCGAGCAGCTGAATCTCCTTATGCTTGAGACGCTGCGGCACATCGCCGGAGGCAATCCGCAGGGCAAGTCCCTCGGCAATCGCTGTTTTACCGACGCCGGGCTCACCAATCAGACAGGGATTGTTCTTGGTGCGGCGGGACAAAATCTGGATGACACGCGCAATCTCGGTATCTCTGCCAATGATGCGGTCGATTTTGCCCTCGCGTGCCTTGCGCGTTAAATCCTCGCAATAGAGGTTGATGTGCTTGCGCTTCTTCTCTTTTTTTTCTGTCTTTTTGGCGCCGCCGTTGTTCGGCGCGTCACCGTTTTTCTGTCCGCCGAAAATATTGTTGAAAAAGTTCGGGAACGCCGGCGCGCCGTGCGAAAAGTCATCGTCCTCGCTGCCGGGCTGCTCGGCGGCGAAGTCC
>JAFUUV010000116.1 GCA_017471345.1 Ruminococcus sp. | reverse complement strand
GGTCAGCTGTGTTATTTCAGCGTCAAACAGCCGCTTTCCAACGGCGCGTATCTCAACGGTACAACCATTTGTTACAATGATTACGGAAAGGTGACCGAAATCATGGATATCAGCGATATCCGTATCCCGGGAATGCATAATGTTGAGAACTATCTCGCCGCCATTTCCGCTGTCTGGGGTATCGTGGATGTTGCGGTGATTCGTAAGGTAGCCGCTGCATTCGGCGGTGTCGCGCATCGGGCGGAGTTCGTCAGAGAATTTAAGGGTGTGCGGTACTATAATGATTCCATCGCCTCCAGCCCAACCCGTACCGCTCTTGGTACACTCTCTCTTTATCAGCAGAAAATAGCCATTATCGCCGGCGGTTATGACAAGCATATTCCTTATGAACCGCTCGGCCCTGTGATTAACAACAAAGTCAAGCTCTTGATTCTTCTCGGCGATACTGCCCCGAAGATTGAGCAGGCGGTCAGGGAGGCGGATAATTTTGATGCGTCCGCTATCACGATTCTCCGTGTCAATAACATGGAGGAGGCAGTCGCGGCAGCTGTTGCGCATACTGTCGAGGGTGATATCGTCTCGTTGTCACCAGCCAGCGCGAGCTTTGGATTATATAAGAATTTTGAGGAAAGAGGTAATCACTTTAAGTCAATCGTGAATGGCTTAAGGTAAGGACTATGGATTTAAGGGAAGTAATCATTGCTCTTTGCTCCGCGCATGGCGTTTCGGGCAGCGAGGAATCCGCTGCGGCAGTCGCGGAGCGGTATCTGTCGGCTTTTGCGCGGATACAAACGGACACCAACGGAAACCTGTATGCCACCTTCGGTTATCCCGAAGCAAAGAAAAACATCTTGCTTGACGCGCATCTTGACCGTATCGGCTTGATTGTGACGGATATCAATGAAAAAGGCTTTGCCAAAGTGGATAAGTGCGGCGGAATGGACGTCCGTGTGCTGCAAAACGCGGTTCTTGTCACGGAGGGCGGTCTTTGCGGCACAGTATGCTGTCTGCCGCCGCATCTCAGTGACGGCAACGAGAACAAGGCGACGCCGATGGACAAAGTATGGATTGACTTCGGGCTGCCTTACGAGGAGGTTGTGCGCCATGTCCGTATCGGCGAAAAGCTGACCTACTTCGAAAAGCCCGTACAACTGCTTAACGGCAAAATTTCCGCTCCGGCGCTCGACAATCGCTGCGGTGTTGCCGCGTTAATCAAGGTTGCGGAGATGCTCAGCGGCGAGACGCTGCCATATCAGGTAACCATTCTGCTCAGCGCGCAGGAGGAGACCTATGGCAGCGGTTCGATGACAGGCACTTTCCGCGTGGAACCGGACGAGGCAATCGTCGTAGACGTCAGCTTTGCCGCGCAGCCGGATATTTCCGGTGTTTACGCCGGAATCGGTTTGCAAAAAGGAACGATGATTGGCATTTCGCCGATATTAAATAAGAAGATGACAGAAAAGCTGCTTGCGCTCGCGCAGTCGAAAGCAATTCCGTTTCAATATGAAGTGATGTCAGGCAGAACCGGCACCAACGCCGATCACATCGCCATTACCAAGGGCGGCGTCAAGACAGCTATGCTTTCCATTCCCGAACGGTATATGCACACACAGGCGGAGGTCATTCACCCTGATGACGTGGCAGCTACCGCTGATTTGATTGCGGCATATATTCGCAGCGGAGGTGCTTTTCATGATTGATTACGCGTTATTACAAAGATTATGCACCGCAAACGGCATTTCGGGAGATGAGGACAGCGTCAGAGAGCTGATTATCCGTGAAATCAGAGATTTTGCCGACGATATCACGGTGGACAACCTCGGCAATTTGTTAGTAAAAAAGAAGGGCAGACACGCCCCTGTCAACAAACTGATGTTGTCCGCTCATATGGACGAGGTTGGTTTGATGGTCGTTGATGTTACTTCGGACGGATACCTCAAATTTGACGAAGTGGGTGGCATCGATCGCCGTGTTGTTCTCGGTCAGCGTGTGGTGGTCGGCAAAAATAGAATACCCGGCGTTATCGGTATCAAGCCGGTACATCTCACGCGCGGTGAAGAAAGCACCGCGATTCCCGAGTATACCGAAATGTACATTGATATCGGCGCTGACAGCAGAGAAGACGCTCTGAATTTTGTCCGCTTTGGTGACAGTGTATGCTTTGACAGTGCCTTCCGCGAGAATGACTATACTATCTGCGGCAAAGCAATAGACGACCGCTTTGGCTGTTTGGTTCTGATAGATTTAATCAAGAGCGATTTAGCGTATGACACCGATTTTGCCTTTGTCGTTCAGGAGGAGGTTGGCTTGCGCGGTGCAAAGACTGCCGCTTATACACTCCAACCGGATTTTGCTTTGGTGGTTGAAACCACAACTGCGGCGGATATTCCCGAAATTGACACGAATCGTCAGGTTTGTCACCTCGGCGAAGGTGCGGTGATTTCCGTGATGGACAGAAGCACGATTTATGATAAGGAATTGGTTCACGTGGCTATGGAAACCGCCTCTGAAATTGGCGTCAAAGCACAGTATAAACGCGCTGTAGCAGGCGGCAACGACGCCGGTATTATTCATAAATCCAACGGCGGTGTGCGCACTTTGGCGATTTCGCTTGCCTGCCGTTATCTTCACGCGCCAAGCTGCGTTGCCGATAAAGAAGATTGTGAAAGTGTTCTGCGGTTAGTTCAGGCAATGGCAGAGCGGGTTGCCGGTGGTAAGCTGTGATTGTTTCTGTTGACGCGGCGGTCGATTTCACTGCGCTTCTGGAGGATCAGATACCGGTCAATCCGTTTGCCTGTCGGATCAGTTCACTCTTTCGTAGTTATGCGCCGACGTATCCTTTTGTGGATTATTGGCTGCAAACATCAGATGACGGCATCGTGACCGGCGCGATAGCACGTTACGGCGCGGATTATATTGTCAGTCTGACAGAAGACTCCGATAACGGTGAGGTTTCCTCCTTTTTGGAGATGGCAGGCGCTTCGAGTGTTCTGTGTAGTGACAAGACGCTTTCCTTGGAACTCCCGATGCAATCCGGATGGATTTTGACTCGTCGATTGCCTTTTGCTGAGGAGAAACAACGATTTGTCAGCCCCGACTTGCGCGAGGCTTTTGCATTGCTGCAAAGCTGTGCCGAAAAGGATTTTCAACCGCCTTCCTTTGCGGATTTTTATGTGGATGTC
>JAFUUV010000115.1 GCA_017471345.1 Ruminococcus sp. | reverse complement strand
TTTTTGCCGCGCCCTCTCTGGCGGCGGGAATCTTTGCGGTAATCTTAAAATGGAAGAATCCGTCAAATGCGCCGTCGGGCGACACCAGCCAGCCGTCCTTTGAAACCGCGGGCTCCATTGCCTCCGCAAACGACACCGCCATTTCAATGCGTCCTCTGATATCCTGAAATTTTTCGACCTCTTCTTCAAATTGAAACAGAATATAGGTGGAATCCTCGGTAATGATTTCATAGGTGCCGATAACCGTGTCACCGTTGGAAATCTCGCCGGCCTTATACTTCACATCTACCGTCATGCCCTTGGGCAGCGGATAATAATAGGTGCCGGAACGGATAGACGGCGAGAAAATCCGAAGTTGATAGGTATACCCGTCTCCGGACGCTTCGGCAACACTGACAATGGAATCGCCGTATTTCAGATAGCTGTCTATACTTCCCTCTTGTTCCGCAAGGTATTGCGCGAAGTCGGTGTACTGCTCAACAGCGCCTTCTGTCGGCTGCGAACCGGCTGACGATACCGAGTTTTCTCCGGTCGCCTCCGGCTCCGCCGTTGGTACCTGATAGCACTCATCGGTGTGGGTGTGGGCTTCCAGTCCGCAGGCAAGCACCTGCTGCTCCGTGTAACATTCCTCGGTATGCACGTGGTTGTCGTCCATATTGTCGCAAATCAATCGTTTTTCTGTGCGGTAGCACGCTTCCGTGTGGGTATGCTCCTCGATTCCGCAGGTGGGAACCGAAACCGTTACCGCAGGCAAAATCATGGCGTAGGTTGTGGCAAATACCACCAAGGCGGCGGCTGCCGCAAACGAACGCTTGACAGCCCGTTTGACAGTTGCGCCGCGTTTGCGCTGCGATTTTTCATGCCAATCGCTGTGTTTCATTGATTGCACCTCCCTATTGTTCGCTATTTCACTTCACCGAAGCGTGTCAGCGGCCACGCCCGAAACACAATTCTTCCGACAATCTGTTCCTCGGACACACATCCCATGACGCTGCTGCGGCTGTCCACTGAGGTCTCCCTGTGGTCCCCCATGACAAACAGCTTTCCCGAAGGAACCTGATACGGGAGCTTTAAGTCACATTCACCGAACGCCTTTTCACTATCATTCAGATAGGCTTCTTCGATTTTTTCACCGTTGACGAATACGCTTCCCTCGTTGTCGATGTTCACATACTCTCCCTCGAACGCAATCACGCGCTTGACGAGGATTTTGTTGTTATAATAAAAGGAAATTACGTCGCCGCGTTCAAATCCCGCGCCTTTGACGGAAACAACTATGTCGCCCTCGGTAAGCGTGGGCGTCATAGAGGTGCCGTAAATTTGCAGCACAGGCAGCAGCAGCGTGGCTGTCAGCACGGCAGCCGCCGCAACTGTCACCAACGCAAACGCGATATTTCTGAGAAAGCGGTTGTTTTCGCGCTTGGCTCTCTCGCGTCTGAGCTCCGCCTCCAGTTGAGCGGTGGTGGGCAGTTTACCGCTGAAAGCAGGCGGCTTTCCTCTTTTTAAGAAGCTGTTGTGCAAGAAATCTATCCCTCCGAATCCGTTTCAGGCAGTCGGTCGTAAATATGCCTGACGCTGCTGAGGTATTGGTCGGCAGCGCTCTGCGCGGCTTCAAACACGCCGTTGAGCTTGAGCGCCGCCTCGGCGATTGAGCCTGATTCCCTGAGCAAAATTTCTCTGTCGCGCAGACTTTCGCTCAGCCTTTCGTTTTCTTCTCTCAGCCTGTCAAGCTCGCGGCTTTGCTCCGAAAGGAGCTCCAAAAGCCCTGCCCTTGACATTCTTTTCAATTCACGGTCGGTCATCATACCCTCCGGTACAAGAACGCAAGATTGTATCACTTTTTACGCTTTACCACGAAAAACGCTCGGATTCTCTTGCTGTTGAAAGATACAAGCATTAAGCAGTTTTTCATTAGTGTTTGCGTTCTGTTAGTCATTTTTTACCTTGAGTCATTTCTTTACGTAATATTATAAGACAAGCAGAACAAAAAGTCATTCTCCAATCTGGTTAATTCTTCTTTTACAGAAATTTTTAACCAGATTGGAGAATGACAATTCGACAAAAAAGTATTATAATAATAAACTGGGAGGATGCCTAATGAGTCAAACGTTCCTATGGATTTTGAATCAAGTATTTTTTTCCTACGTCATGTTGTTCTTTATCAGCGGCATCGCGATTATGAATAAAAAATCCGACGTCCGCGCCTCCAACAACACTGTCTGGGTGATAATCGGACTGATGTTTTTGCTGCTGACGCTCAACACCGCGTCGCTCTGGGCAGAATTTGATGTGTCGCGCAGAGAGGTCAACTACTGGACGACGGCGCTGATGTACGCCATCATTCCGTTTGTTATTTATTGTGAAATTTATGTTTTGACTGAACACACGCTGCGGCAGGTGCAGCTGTGTATTCCTGCGGTACTCAACGCCTTTGTGGTGCTGGTGCTGCCGCAAATCAGCGGCTTCCGAATGTTTTGGTATAACGAAAAAAATGTGTTTTGCGCCACACCGTGGGCGGCTCTGCCGTTTGCTGTTGACATTTTTTATCTTTTGCTGCTGGTACTGACGATTACCATCAGCTTTAAGCAACATATGGGGATTCATATTCTTATCGTTTACGGCGCCGTGGCGTTCACTCTGTTCGCAATGATTTTGGAATACTGCAACATTGTTTCGGGGCAGATGTTCAATATCATGCTGATTGATATTTACTTATACTACTTCTTTTTGATGAAAGTCTTTCAGCGGAGAACCGGAGACGAGATGGCGCAAAAGGAATATGAGCTTACTCAAATCCGGCTCAAGCTACTGCAAGAACAGATTTCACCGCATTTTATCTTTAACGCGCTTGCGATTATGAAGTCGATGGTTTGGGAGGACAGCCAGAAAGCGTCGGACGTAATTGATGACTTTTCCACCTGCCTGAAGGAAAACGTCAGTGCGCTGAAATTTACGGAAAACCTGATTCCGTTCTCAAACGAGCTGGAGCATATTAAGGCGCTGCAGCGCATTGACGAAGCAGGAAAGGGACGCGCTACAAACGTCATTTATGATATTAAGGAAAGCAACTTTCGTCTGCCGCCGCTGACAATTGAGCCTTTGTTTGAAAACGCGCTGCTGCACGGTATCAGCCACCGCAAAAACGACGGCGAGATTCGCATTACCTCCTCCTCTAACAGCGAAAACTACATTGTCCGCGTGACTGACAACGGCTCCGGCTTTGATGTAAACGCCGAAACAGAGGGTGTGGGCATCAATAACGTGCGGATTCGTTTGAAGTACATTTGCGGCGGCAAGCTGAATATCGAAAGCTCCGAGAACGGAACCGTTGCAAGCGTCTATATTCCGAAAAACATTACGGAGGATACCAAATGAAAATCATTGTTTGTGACGATTATTTGCTGAATGTCACCTCACTGCTGCGCGACATTCACCGCATTGTACCCGACGCTGAATGTCATGCCTTCACCGATTCCGCCGAAGCGATGGAATTTATCGAAACCCATGACATAGATGTCGCGTTGCTCGACATTAATATGCCGACCGTCAGCGGACTGACGCTGGCACGGGCAATCGTGGGCAAAAATGAAAAGGCAAATATTATTTTTGTCACAGGTCATCCTGAGTACGCGCTGGAAGCGCACGAGCTGTTTGCAAGCTCTTTTTTACTGAAGCCGATTACCTTTGACAGCCTGAAAAAAGCGTTTGACAACCTGAGAAATCCCGTGAACGACCTCAACGACAGCACAATTTCTCATTTTTATAATGGAACAAGTAACTTGGGAAAGAACATCCGCGCCATGCGTGTCAAGAAAAACCTCAGCGTGCAGGAGTTTTCCGACAAAATCGGCGTAACACCGCAAACCGTTTACCGATGGGAGAAAAACGAGCGTGTGCCGGACGTGGTGAATTTTATGTTGATTGCCGACCTCTTCGGCATTGACGCGCATGAACTGCTGAAATAAAATTGATTTCTACCCCCTTCTTTTTATTATAAAAAACCGAAAACCGTGGGCGTAACGCTCACGGTTTTCGGTTTTTAAAAGCATTGAGATGTGCGGATTGCGAAATGCGAATATTTGCGGATTGCCGGAACAAGGAAATGTATGCATCTGCGAT
>JAFUUV010000114.1 GCA_017471345.1 Ruminococcus sp. | reverse complement strand
TAGCCAATCTCGGATATATATCCTTGACCGGCTATTATCTGCAAGTATGTGAAAACTAAGGAAACGCCGTGTACGGAACCGTACGCACGGTGTTGTGAGAGGTCGGGGGATTTTTTTTTCAAATCCCCCTCCTACTCGATTGAAAAATTTTCAGAAAAAATTGTAATTTTATATTGACATTGTGTCAGAATAGGTGTATGATATAGATACTGACACAATGTCAGTATAGGATACGGAAATTATTTTGAAATAAAGGAGTTGTACCATGATGAAAAATTTACCGAAAATCGCTCTTGGCGCATGGGCATGGGGTAACGACGGAACCTTCGGCGGCAGTCTGACTGCCGATACACTGAAGCCGGTTTTTGATACCGCCATGAAAAACGGACTGAACCTTTGGGATACCGCTTATGCCTACGGCATGGGAACCAGCGAAAAGGTGCTTGCCGGATTTTTGAAGGATTGTGCGCAAGACGCTTTTGTATCCGATAAATTCACGCCGCAGTGTGCCGACCCTACCTCCGATACCGCGTTCAGGGATATGATTGAGATGCAGCTTTCCCTCATGCAGCTGAGTCATTTCGATATCTATTGGATTCACAATGTCTGGGACGCTCCGAAGTGGACAGAGGAAATGGCAAAATATTTTGAAGGGAAGGACAACGTGCCGATTCTCGGCGTTTCCAATCACAACCTCGCGGAAATCAAGCAGGCGAATGAAATTTTGCAGGCACACGGCTTAAAGCTCGGCGCGGTGCAGAACCACTACAGCCTGATTAACCGTTCCTCCGAGGCTTCCGGAATTTTGAATTACTGCAAGGAAAACGACATTATTTTCTTCTCCTATATGGTGCTCGAACAGGGCGCCCTCTCCGGCAAGTATGACACCAAGCACCCGATGCCGGCAGGCTCCGCAAGAGCGGACGCGTATAATCCCGTCCTTGATAAAATCGAAGTGCTCAACGCCGCGCTGAAAGCCCTTGCCGATAAATACGGCGTTGCTGTCGCGCAGATTCCTGTCGCATGGGCAATCGCCAAGGGTACGCTTCCGATTATCGGTGTGACCAAAGAAAGCCATGTGGAGGATGCTGTCAAGGCGGCAGGCATCAGCCTGACTGCCGAGGAGGTCGCACAGCTGGAGCAGACTGCCGATACACTGGCAATCAACACCATCCGTTTTTGGGAAAAGGAAATGAAATAGGAGGCTTCACCATGAAAAAAACACTCCCTGCCCTGCTTTTGAGCCTTGTGCTGTTATTCGCCCTGAGCGCCTGTGGCGGCGCGGTTTCCAACAGTGAAACGACCGCTCCGACAACACAGTCCGCAACTGGCGCAACCACCAAAGCGGCTGTACCTGAGACGACCGGCGAACAGGCTTCCGACGCCGGAAATGCCACCGAAGCGCCGGCTGCCGACAGCAAAACGCTGGTAGTTTACTTTTCCGCCACCGGTACCACCAAAGGCGTTGCCGAGCAAATCGCTTCCGCTGCCAACGCGGACACCTATGAAATCCTTGCGGCGCAGCCCTACACGGCGGATGATTTGAACTGGAACGACAGCAACAGCCGTACCACTCACGAACAAAACGACAAAACTGTCCGTCCTGCTATCGGCAGCGAAGCGGTATCGCTTGACGGTTATTCCACTATCTTCATCGGCTATCCCATCTGGTGGGGAGAGGAGCCGCGCATCATGGACACCTTCGTCGAGTCCTATGATTTCACCGGAAAAACCATGGTGCCGTTCTGCACCTCCGGCGGTTCCGGTATCGACGCCTCCGGTACCAACCTTGCGTCCAATGCCGGCAGCGGCAACTGGCTGGAGGGCGAGCGTCTGAGCGCGTCGTCGGACATCGCCGGCTGGATTGACGGACTCAAGCTGTCATAATCGGGGAGGAGCGGTATGAAAAAAGCAATCGCCTGTATTTTGACGCTGGTGTTGGCGTTGTCCCTGTTCGCGGTACCGGCAGTATCCGGCGCGGAAGCCGTTCTCTACGGAGACGCGGACGGAAACGGCGTTGTCTCCATCGACGACGTCACCTGTATTCAAAAGCATCTTGCCGAGATTCCACCGTTGATCGCGCAGGATAATATGCCTGCAGCTATGGTGTCGGGGGAGGAAACGCTGACCATCGCCGACGCGACGCTGATTCAGTATTTTCTCGCCGGAATCATCGAGCGTTTTCCCGCAGAGGAAACCGAACCGGCTGCCGATACGCTGGTGGTTGTATTCTCGCGTACCGGCAACACCCGACCGCTGGCTCAGTACGCGGCGGATTATCTGAATGCCGATTTCTTTGAGATAGAAGCGGCTGTTCCGTATACCGACGCCGATATCGCTTACTACACCAACTGCCGTGCCGATCAGGAGCAGCGCGATTCCACCGCGCGTCCGGCAATTGCCGGAACGGTGGAGCATATGGAGCAGTACAGCACGGTTGTCCTTGCCTATCCCATCTGGCATGGTCAGGCGCCGAAAATTATCTATACCTTCCTCGAAAGCTATGACTTTTCGGGAAAGACGATTATTCCGTTTTTTACCTCCGCGTCCAGTCCTCTCGGCACAAGCGCGTCCAATCTTCACGCGCTGGCGGAAAATGCCGAGTGGAAGGAAGGCAGACGTTTTGCCGCCGGCACCTCACAAACGGTGATAGAAGAATGGTTACAGGAGCTGGGATATTAGCCGGAAAAGGTTCCTGTATCGTCTGCAGCGTAATAAGGGAACAATCTGCGCTTTCCGTGTAAACAAATCAACCAAAGGGGCTGTCGCTATACACCCGCAATTACCCATGACATTCCGGTAATGACGGGCTGCAAGCGACAGCCCTGCTTTTGCATTTCATTTGCGCCGCTGATAACAGTCCTTTCGTTGTTGACCGTGACAAAAATGGATATATAGATGTGCAGGGGGTTGACATCTGTTCGCCGTCAGCTTTACAATAGAATAAAACCCCTAAGGAGCTGTCTGTTATGCGTTTTTGCGAAGTGTTCAACCATTATCTGTCACTGCTGGAAATTTCCTATCCCGCCTTTGCGCGGCACAGCGGGCTGAGCGTCAGCTCCGTTCGCCGCTATAAAAACGGCGAGAGCGAGCCTGCCGCAGACAGCGGACAAGTGGAAAAAATCGCTGACGGCATCTGCTCTCTGGCACAGGAAAAGCAGCTGTCGCTCCAAAAAAGCGACGTTCTGGCACAGCTATATGGCTCGCTGAAAAATAATCTCGCGATTGCATACAGCGCCTATGTTGCCAATTTGAATATGCTGATTAAGCAGCTGGATATTCGCGTGACGGTTTTGGCAAAGGCGCTGTCCTTTGATCCGTCGTATATTTCCAAAATCCTTGCCGGACAGCGCAAGCCGGCACATATCGCGGATTTTACGCAGCGAGTCGGTTCCTTTGTTTCGCGCAATTGTACCGATGAGCAGCACATCAGAAATCTTGCGGCTTTAGTTGGCTGCGAGACAGAGGATATTCAAAATCCACGTGAACGCTGTACCGCCATCATTTCATGGCTCGGCTCCAATACCGAAAAGAAAAGTCATCCGATTTCCGGATTTCTTGACAAAATGGAGTCCTTTCATTTGGACGATTTTATTCAGGCGATTCATTTTAATGACATCAAGCTCCCGACCGTGCCGTTTCAGCTGCCCGGCACCAAGCATTATTACGGCATACAGGAAATGATGGAAAGCGAGCTGGACTTCATGAAGGCGACCGTTGTTTCCAAATCCATGCAGGATTGTATTTTGTACAGCGATATGCCGATGGAGGAGATGGCGAAGGATCCCGATTTCCCGAAAAAATGGATGTTCGGACGCGCTATGATGCTGAAAAAAGGCTTGTGCCTTCACATTATTCATGACGTGAACCGTCCGTTTCACGAAATGATGCTCGGCCTCGAAAGCTACATTCCGATGTATATGACCGGTCAGATTTCTCCGTATTATCTGCCTGTCTCTCAGGGCGGCGTTTTTACGCACCTGCTGAATGTATCCGGAGCCGCCGCGCTGGAGGGCAACGCTGTCGCCGGACATCAGGCGACAGGCAAATACACGCTCTACAAGGGCAAGGAGGATGTCCGGCACTTTCGCACACGTGCCGAGCATCTCTTAAAGAAAGCGGAGCCGCTGATGGATATATACCGCAGCGACCGCAAGGAGGAATTTGCCGCGCAAATGGAGCAGCTCTGGAGGGCAGGCAGCCGCCATGTTGTCAATTGCAGCCTGCCGCTCTATACCATTTCAGCGGCATTGTTGGAGCAGATTCTTGACCGCGTTCCGCTCAGTGAGTCGGAAAAAGAACAGATCAGGAAATATCGCTCGGATTCTCTCGCGTCCGCCGAGCGATTGCTGTCCGAAAACAAGGTTGCGCTTGTTCTGCCGGAGCTGAGTGAGAAGCAATTTGCCGAAACGCCGCTGAATCTCGCGCTTTCGGAGCTGTTTATCGAGACGGATGTCCCGTACCGCTATGAGGAATACCTGGCGCACCGTGAACAAACCGCCGCTTTTGCGCGCGCCTTTCCCAATCTTCATCTTGAATGGGAAACCAAGCCGCCGTTTCGCAATATTTCCTATACCGTCATCGGCAACAGCCATGTGATTGTGTCAAAAAATAAATACCCGACCATACACTTTGTCATCCATCACCGCAAAATGGTGCAGGCGTTCAATAACTTCATTCCGCCGCTCGATGACCTGAATTGACGGCGACAGATTTGTTTGGCGAAGGAGAATTTCTTCTTGACATTATGTCAGAACAGATGTATAATAGAATTACTGACACAATGTCAGAATACAGACAACAGGTGATATTATGCCAAAAGGTTCTCCGGAGCGCACCAACGCCCGCAAGGAAGAAATCATTGCCGCGTTCAAGACATTGTACAGGGATATGAGCTTCAAGTATATAACCATCATGAAAATCGCTTAATACACCACCTTCTCCCGCGCGTCCATCTACAACTATTTTGAAACCAAGGAGGAGATATTCCTCGCGATTCTGCAGAAGGAATATGAGCTGTGGGTAGCCGATCTGAAGGAGCTGACGGATACCCGCGACAGCATGACGAGGGATGAGGTAGCCCAAGCCTTGGCTGCTTCTCTGGAAAAACGCGCGCTTTTGCTCAAGCTGATGAGCATGAATCATTATGATATGGAGGAAAACAGCAGGGAGGAACGACTTTGTGAGTTCAAAATCGCCTACGGCGCTTCGCTGAGGGCAGTAGACGGTCTATTGCAAAAATTTTGCCCTGATATGGACACCGCAGCAAGAAGGGATTTTCTGTACGCCTTTTTTCCGTTTATTTACGGTATCTATCCCTACACCGTTGTCACCGATAAGCAGAAAAACGCCATGGAACAGGCGAAGGTCGGCTATGTCTATTATTCCATTTATGAGCTCGCCTGTGCCTGTGCCAAAAAACTGTTAGCATAAGGAGCGTTCAATGCAGTACACAAAGCTTGGAAATACAGACTTAACCGTCTCCCGTATCTGTATGGGCTGTATGGGCTTCGGCGATGCCGCGAAGGGACAGCACAGCTGGACGCTTGATGAAGCGCACAGCAGAGAAGTCATCCGTCGCGGTCTGGAGCTGGGGGTAAATTTCTACGATACCGCCATCGGCTACCAGAGCGGTACCGGTGAACAGTATGTCGGCAGAGCGCTGCGCGACTTTGCAGGGCGTGACGAGGTGGTGGTTGCCACCAAGTTTTTGCCGCGTACAACAGAGGAAATAGAAAGCGGTATCACCGGTCAGCAGCATATCGAACGCATGATCAACACCAGCCTGCAAAACCTCGGTATGGATTATGTGGATTTGTATATTTATCATATGTGGGACTGGAACACACCGGTTTATGATATTCTCGACGGACTCAACCGTGTTGTCAAGGCAGGTAAGGCGCGGTATATCGGCATTTCCAACTGCTTTGCCTGGCAGCTTGCCAAGGCAAACGCTTTGGCTGAGAAGGAAGGCTTTGCCGGGTTTGTGTCCGTGCAGGGACATTATAACCTGATTTTCCGTGAGGAAGAGCGTGAGATGGTGCCGTATTGTCAGGAGGAAAATATTGCCCTGACGCCATACAGCGCGCTTGCCGGCGGACGCCTTGCCCGCAAGGCAGGCGAGAACGGCACCAAGCGTGCCGCAGAGGACGCTTACGCTAAATTTAAGTATGACGCGACCGCGCAGCAGGACAATGTGATTATCAACCGCGTGTCAGAACTTGCCGAAAGCCGTCAGGTCAGCATGACGGAGGTGTCACTCGCGTGGCTGCTCACCAAGGTGACCGCGCCTGTGGTCGGCGCCACAAAGCCGCAGCATATCGAAGGCGCGGCAAAGGCGGTGGATTTAGCGCTTACAGATGAGGAAATCGCCTGCCTGGAGGAGCTTTACGTGCCGCATCCTCTCGCCGGTGTGATGGCGCAGAACAAGCGTGAAAATGCCGGTGAAAAGCACGTCTGGACAACCGGCAGTCAGATTATTAAAGGAGAGAAAAAGTCATGAGTAAAAAATTAGTTGCCTATTTTTCCGCGAGCGGCACAACCGCCGCCGTCGCCAAAAGCTTAGCCAAAGCAGCCGGCGCGGATTTGTATGAAATCAAGCCTGCCGTTCCCTATACGCGCGCGGATTTGAACTGGATGGATAAGCAGTCAAGAAGCTCTGTTGAGATGCGCGACAAAAGCTCACGTCCCGCGCTTGCCGATACAGATGCCGCTATCGCCGCTTATGATACCATTTTCATCGGCTTCCCAATCTGGTGGTATATCGCGCCGACTATCATCAACACCTTTTTAGAGGCGTATGATTTCAGCGGCAAAAAGATTGTTCTGTTTGCTACCTCGGGCGGCTCCGGCTTCGGCAAGGCTGTCGCAAGTCTGCAGCCCAGCGCACCGCAGGCAACCATCGCCGAAGGCGCTGTCCTCAACGGCAGACCGAACGAAGCGAAGCTCAAAGCCTTTGCGGAAAAATTTTAAATCAGCAGCATCAGGCAGCACCCCAATCAAGGTGCTGCCTTTTTTGGTGCGCCCGACGGCGCACGTTTCTAAAGGGTGAAAGTCCCGAATCCGCCCGACAGCGGGAAGGATATAGCCGAACACCAAGGGTGTCCGCCGTGAGGCGGAATCTGAAGGAAGGTGCAGGCAAACCTGTGGTCT
>JAFUUV010000113.1 GCA_017471345.1 Ruminococcus sp. | reverse complement strand
TAGACTAATACTTTGCGAGGATATTTTTCGCAAGACAAGGCGAAGGACGCGGCAAGGCTGACGCCTTGCAAGGACGACAACGCAGTATTGCGGAAAATAGACCGCAAAGATTGTCTACTTTTTATTAGGTATTAGTATTATACCCGAGGTGAAGGATATTATTTCACAATCAGCGATTTTATTTTCCACACGTCGCCGTCCATGATGGTGTACTGACTGCGCAGCTCGCCCTGAATTTCAGGGGAAATACTCTGGTGAATATACAGCGAGTCAATGCCGAAATCCGCCGCTCCGCCGATGTCGGAGAGATAGTCGTTGCCAATCATGATGCTCTCGCTCTTCTTCAAGCCGTAGCGGTCAAAAAGCGCCTGATAATAATGCGCGTCCGGCTTGGAGGTTTCCTCGTCGGAACTGATGCACACACCGTCAAAGTACGCGTCGAGTCCGAACATATGCAGCTCGTTTTCGGTGAAAACACGCTGGGCGTTGGAGAGCAGGTAAATGCGCTTGCCCTTGGCTTTCAGCGTGTCGAGCAGGTCAAGAACGCCGTCGTACAGGCGGATATACTTGGTCGAATAGCACCGGAACGCTTCAGCAATGAAATCCACACGGCTTTTGCTCACCTTCACACCCTTTTGCGTAAAGAGCGCGCGGAATACCTTTTCAATTTTGATATCAATCACCTCAAACGCGGGGTGACGACGGCGGACAGCCGCCTTTTCCTTTTCTACCAGCCTGCCGTACTCGCGTTTGATTTCCTGCCATGTATATGGCGCACCCTGATAGGCGTAGAGAATCTGCAATTTTTTCCACAGCTGTGCCGACCACTCGTCGGTATGGATATCAATCAGCGTGCCGTAAAGGTCAAAGATATAGTTTTGATACATAGAAAACGCTCCTCTCGCTTGCTGCTTCTATTGTAGCAGTAAAAAAGACGGATTGCAATAGCTTTCAAAATATGTTACACTTTTAGCGAAGAAGGTGGTTTGATGACGAAAAAAGAAATTGCTCTGCGTGCAGTGGAGGCGCTGAAAGCGGAATATCCCGACGCGAAGTGTTCGCTCGATTACCTGACGCCGCTGCAATTGCTGATTGCCACGCGGCTGTCGGCACAGTGCACCGACGCGCGTGTGAACATGGTGACGCCGGCGCTGTTCGAGCGCTTTCCCGACGCGCAAAGCTTTGCCGCAGCGACCGCCGAGGAGGTCGCGCCCTACATCCAATCCTGCGGTCTGTACAAGACGAAATCGCGCGATATTGTGGCGATGGCGCAAATGATTGTCGAGGAGTTCGGCGGCGAGGTGCCCGATAATATGGACGACCTGACCAAGCTGCCGGGCGTGGGCAGAAAAACCGCCAACCTGATTTGCGGCGACGTATACGGCAAGCCTGCCGTGGTGGTGGACACCCACTGCATCCGCATCACCACCAAGCTCGGTCTGCACAAGGAGACCGACCAGCGCAAGATTGAAAACGCGCTGCGCAAGCTGCTGCCGCCGGAGGAAAGCAACGATTTTTGTCACCGCATCGTCCTGCACGGACGCGCGGTCTGCACCGCAAGAAATCCCCAATGTGCCCGTTGCTGCATGAACAGCTTTTGCCGCACGGGCGTAAAGGAGCTGAAGGCATGAACATTCGCTTGCTTGCCCTCGACCTCGACGGCACCGTCCTGCGCAGTGACAACACCCTCGCGCCGGATGTGAGACAGGCGCTGCTGAACGCCGCGGCCTCGGGCATCGAGGTCGCTGTCGCCAGCGGCAGACCGTTTGGCTCGATGCCGCGCGAAATATTGGCGCTGCCCGACATCCGCTGGGTGATTGCCTCCAACGGCGCGGCAATTTATGAAAACGGCAGGCGTGTCCATGCCGACACCCTGCGCGAAGCCGACGTTCTGCGCGTGCTAAAGCTGACGCGCCACCATGACTTAATCTGGGAAGCCTTTGCCGAGGGAGAAACCTGCACCGACAAGCGCTATTACGACAACCCGACGCGCTACGGCTGCTCGGCGGCATATGTGAGCTACGTGCGCGGTTCGCGCGAAGCCTGCGAGGATATGCGCGGCTACATCTTCCAAAACCGTCACCGTCTTGACAGCATCGAGTTTGTCAGCACCGACAGACAGCTGCGCGAAGCCCTGTGGAAACAAATGGAGGAATCGCTTGACAGCGTTTATATCACCTCGTCCTCGTCGCATTTTGTGGAGCTGATGAACGCCACCGCCACCAAGGCAAACGCCCTGCAATGGCTCGCCGACCGGCTCGGTATCGACATAAAAAATACCGCCGCTGCCGGCAATGCCGACAACGACGCGGATATGCTGCTGCACGCCGGAATCGGCGCGGCAGTTGCCAACGGCACGCCGCGATGCCTTGCCGCGGCGGACAAAATTCTGCCTGCCAACGACGAAGGCGGCGTGCGCGTATGGATTGAGGAGTTACTCCGGGCACCTCTGAAAATATAGGGTTGTTCAGAGTTGCCCTATAATTCCAATTGCTGCTCAACGGTGGGCTTTTCGCCGGTGAGGAACTCGATGCTGCGCTCAATCGCGTCTACCGAGGTGCCCCACTCCTTGTCACGGTTGCGGTAGTCAAACATCGACACAAAATGCTTGATATCGCCGTAGACCGTTTCCATATACTTCTTGGTGAGGGTTGCGGTGTCGTTATAAAAATCGCCGAGGTACTTGGAGGGCATACCGCCCTTGCCCATCGCGGCGGACAAAATAAACTGATAGTGCTTGAGACAGATAAACTCACGCGTGCGGTAGGTATTGCGGAACTCCTCGTCCTTGACCCACTCGTTGAAGGTGGTGGAGGCGAGGTGGAACATATCCGCCTCAACCCTGTCGCAGACATAGCAGGTTCCCAGCATTTCACGGATTTCGGCAAGCTTCTTTTTATCGGGCTTGCCGCCTGTTTTTTTCGGGAGATAATTTTCCATCACCGACTCTAAGTGCGTTTCGAGAATCAGCGCGTTCGGCAGGCGCTGACCAAGCTGTGCCATCCGCGAGAAGTGACGGTGACAAAATCCCTTTTTGTTGGTCGCCACGCGCACGCTCGGCTCCATCATCGCGTCGCCGGTGATGAAGGTGACGTACTGCTCCTCCAGCATCTCCTCCATGCGGCAGAGCGGACAGCCGCGCTCCGGCGCGAACAGCTCTTTAATCGGTATATTGGCGATATTCATTTTCATCAGAAAAAACCTCCGTTCCGTTTTGTTTTTGGCTGTTTTTATTGTAGCATACGGACGGCAGGATTTCAATGCCTTTTGTGTTCTGTTCGCTCCCAAAAATCCCAAAGAAATTTTATGAAAAAACGTGTTGTTTTTATTGGGAATATGTTGTAGAATAAATATATATGTTCATTTCCGAACAATTCCACCGGAAAAACTCACCATGGAGGTGTGTGTATTGGTTACCCGCGAAGATCTTGACAACTTTGACGAAAGTTTAGACCGGCGCAGACGGCAGTCTCCGCCTCCTTCACGCAGAAGCGAAGGACAGCCTGTGCGCAGAACAGAGAGTTATCCCCGTCGCCGTCCGAGCACTGCCGCCGGCCGTCCCGTCTACCGCAACGCCAGCGCGCGCAGACGCCGCGAGGCACAGCGCAAGCGCCGGATGCGCAACCGCGCGATAATTGTCGGCGCCGGCTTGGCGATTCTGATTTTGATAATCGTTCTCTTTTCTACAATGATCCGCGGCTGTTCGTCCGGCAGCGGCAGCAAGGAAAAGGTTTCCACCGACACCATTCAGCAGCAAAGCGCGCTGAATCCCGCCACGAAGGATGAGGCGCCGGCAGCCAACACCACCGCCGGCAACGACCTCGATCCGACCTACTTCAAGAAGCCCGTCATCAAGGATGACAACACCAACGGCGTGCTCTACTCCGCGATTTACGCGTGGAACCGTGCCGGCTACGAGCTGTTTGGCGGCGACGAAGAGCGCTCCAAAAATTACGCGGCCGCCATCAATACCATGGCGGATAAGCTGCCCGGCATTCAGGTGTACGATATGGTGATTCCCAACCATACCGAGTACGGCCTGCCCGAACGTCTGAAGAGCGGCGATGTGGTTTCCACCTCGCAGGCGGACAGCATCAAAACCATGTACGCTTCGCTGAATAAAAACGTCAAGCCGATCAATATCTATAATTACCTCGCCGATCACAACGAGGAATATATCTACTTCAAGTCCGACCACCACTGGACAGGTCTCGGCGCGTATTACGCCTACAAGGCGTTTGCCGATACCAACGCCCTGCCGGCGCTCAAGTTAGAGGACTGCACCGAAAAAACCATCGACGGCTTCACCGGCACCTTTATGAATTTGGCGGAAGGCGCGCTCGATTCCGATACCGTGCATTACTGGGAGTTCCCCTACAATGTCACCATGGATTTGACCTACGACGGCGGCGCTACCGAAACCTACGACAGCCCCTACTATCAGGGCGCTTCCGAGGGCAGCCTGACCTACGGCGTGTTTATCTTCGGCGACAATCCGCTGACGGTGCTGAAATCGCAGTCCGAAAACGCCCGCAAGGGCAAAAAGCTCGTCATTGTCAAGGAGAGCTACGGCAACGCGCTCGCACCGTACTTTACCAACAACTTCGAGGAAGTGCACGTGGTTGATTTCCGCTACTTCTCCTCAACCGTCGGCAAGAGCCTCAGCTCCTATTGCGTGGAGCAGGGCATCACCGATGTGCTCTTCGCCAACGGCATCATGAGCGCCAACACACAGGTGCAGCTTGACAGCATGACAGGCTTGTTCAACTGATTCTCCATTTTTTTAATCCATACGAAAGGAGGCGACAGAATGATTGCGGAAAACGTCAAGGTTTCTCTGTTCGGCAACATTGCCGAGGGACTGTACTCGGCTTTTCTGAATAATCATACCGGCAACAAAAGCGCGTATGTTGTGACGCGCAAAAAGGTACGTGAGTATTTTGACGGCGTGGTCGTGGCTGTCGCCGAATTTGAGGGACTCGACGGAGAACGTCCGATTGTGTCCACCTACGGCGAGGTGTTTTACGAGCCGGAGCTGCGCAAGATTCTCTCCAAGCTCAAAAACATCCGCCTGAAATCCATCCGCTGCCTCTATGAAAAATCCTGCGGCGGCATTATCTACTACAAAACAAAGCAGAATATCAAAATCCTGCTGGTCAAGAACAACAACGGCAGATATTGGAGCTTCCCCAAGGGTCATATCGAGGAGGGCGAAACCGAGCAGGAAACCGCCATCCGTGAAATTAAGGAAGAAACCGGTCTGGACGTCACGCTCACGCCGGGCTTCCGCGAAATCAGCGAGTACATTCCCTTCGGCAAAATCCGCAAGCGCGTGGTGTTTTTCCTCGCGAGAGCCTTCACCGATAACGTGAAGATTCAGGAGGAGGAGATTGACAGCTTCATCTGGGTGGATCTCCAGCAGGCACGCAAGCTTTGCACGTATGATAACGATTTGAGGATTATCGAAAAAGCCGATTTGACCATTCATCTGAATAAAAATTAATCCAAAACGGAAGGACATAAAGTCTTTCCGTTTTTTTATGGTGAAAAAACTTGCTTTTTTTGTGATAATCGTGTAAAATGAATAAAAAGAATCTCACATTCAGGAGGAATTTATGTCCAGAGAATATAAAATCCGTACCAAAAATCAAAATGTCTTTCTGCGCGTAAAGAAGGGACATTTTGCCACCATGCACAGCCACATCAATTACTATATCGACGTGACCACCCAAAAAACCCGTCTGTCCGAGGCGGAGGCGGTCGCCAAGGAAATGGTTGCCGCTTACAGCACCTCCACGATTGTCGATACCATCATTTGCCTCGACGGCACCGAGGTCATCGGCGCGTGTATCGCCCGCGAGCTGACTGTCGATAACTTCATGAATATGAACGCCCATCAGACCATTTATGTCGTCAGTCCGGAGTTTATCGGCGGCGGACAGATGATTTTCCGCGATAACCTGACTCCGATGGTGCATAACAAGCATATTCTGATTTTGGCGGCTTCCGTCACCACCGGTAAGACCGCTTTGGCGGCTGTGGACGCGATTAATTATTACGGCGGCACCGTTGTCGGCATTTCCGCGATTTTCGCCACCGTCGATGAGTGCGACGGCCATCCGGTGCATACCATCTTCAATCCCCACGACCTCGGCGACTACCAGAGCTTCAAGCCCCACCGCTGTCCCATTTGCCAGCGCGGCGAAAAAATCGAGGCTCTCGTCAACAGCTTCGGCTACTCAGCTTTGTAATGCATCATTTAGTATAACGGAAAGGCTTGTCTGCGCGGCAAGCCTTTTGCTATGTGTCGGGAACTCCGTCATCCCGCGTATCAGTCGATGAGGTGCTGTCCAAACCGCGTCCAACCGCAGAAGCGTTCCTCGGTTCGGTCAGCGCTGCATGGGTGTTGTTACCCAAATCAAAGATTTGGACAACACCTCAGAGACCGAACCCTACAGAACGTTTTGCGTATTTTCATGCAGCGCTGGAATTTCCCTGACAGAGACGCAACGGTGAACCGTCGCACCCAAAGGCTCCCCTTGAGGGGAGCTGTCGCGCCGCTTCGGCGGCGTGACTGAAGGGTGACGGATAGGAGCGATACTTTACCAAACACACTGCAATCGGATATGCTATCCTGCTTTGTCCTCACCCTTCCGTCATTTCGCAGAGCGAAATGCCACCTCCCCTCAAGGGGAGGCTTGCCTTGCCGGAAAGGACTGTTTGTCGATTTGGGTAACTCCTCAAAGACCGAACCCTACGGAACGTTATGCGTATTTTTATGCAGAGCTGGGATTCTCTTGACAGAGACGCAACGGTGAACCGTCGCCCCCAAAGCCTCCCCTCAAGGGGAGTCTCTTTTGATCACACCGTGGGATGGTAGCATAAAACCCTCAACGGACACATAAACAAAAGGCCTGGCGCAATGCCAAGCCTTTTGGATATCAATTTTCAGAAAGAAACCAATTACTCGTTGATCGCGATAACCGCACCGGAACCAACGGTTCTGCCGCCTTCACGGATAGCGAAACGGAGACCGACTTCGATAGCGATAGGAGTGATCAGCTCAACATCCATCTCAACGTTATCGCCGGGCATACACATCTCAACGCCCTCGGGCAGGGAGATGGTACCGGTAACGTCAGTGGTTCTGAAATAGAACTGGGGACGATAGTTGTTGAAGAAAGGAGTATGACGGCCACCCTCGTCCTTGGTCAGAACGTAAACCTGGCCACGGAACTTGGTGTGGGGATGAATGGTGCCGGGCTTCGCAAGAACCTGACCTCTCTGGATCTCGCTTCTCTGAACGCCACGGAGCAGAACGCCTACGTTATCGCCGGCTTCAGCGTAGTCCAGAGTCTTTCTGAACATCTCAAGACCGGTAACAACAACGGTTCTCTTCTCTTCGGTAAGACCAACGATTTCAACAGACTCGGAGGTTCTGATCTGGCCTCTCTCAACTCTACCGGTAGCAACAGTACCACGGCCGGTGATGGTGAAGACGTCCTCAACGGGCATCAGGAAGGGCAGGTCAGCCTTACGGTCGGGAGTGGGGATGAACTCGTCAACAGCGTCCATCAGCTCGTGGATGCAAGCATACTCGGGAGCGTTGGGATCCTTGGAAGTGCTGGTCAGAGCAAGATAAGCGGAGCCCTTGATGATGGGAGTATCGTCGCCGGGGAACTCGTACTCGTCGAGGAGCTCACGGATTTCCATCTCAACAAGCTCAAGAAGCTCTTCGTCGTCAACCTGGTCGGTCTTGTTCATGAATACAACGATGTAGGGAACGCCTACCTGACGGGAAAGCAGGATGTGCTCTCTGGTCTGGGGCATAGGCCCGTCAGCAGCGGAAACAACGAGGATAGCGCCGTCCATCTGCGC
>JAFUUV010000019.1 GCA_017471345.1 Ruminococcus sp. | reverse complement strand
TATCGCGCGTAAGAAAGGATCAATACAGCGGTGTTCTTTTACATGAACGACAGACGGAAAGCAGCGCAATCTTTGACGCGAGCCTGCGTCCCGAGGCGGAACAGGCAGCAGGGATTGCCGAGAACATCATCGCCTTCTGCGAAGAAAACGGTGTTACCGGCAAAATCGCAGATTACGCCGGCGTGCTGGCGGAGGAGGTTGTCGAGCATATCCGGTTTTATAATCAAAACAGGAAACAGCCGCAGATTGATTTGATTTGCCGCATAACAGAAAAAGAAGTAATCCTGTCCGTCCGCGATAACGGCGACGCGTTTGACGCTGCTACCGTTGACGAGGACGAGGAGTTTACAAACCTCAAGGTGATTCATTGCCTGGCGGACAGCACCGACTATACTCGCGCGCTGGGTCTTAATAATATGTTGATTAAAATTGGGAGGACGTTATGCTGAAATTTTATTGCTACAATTTTACCGACGAAAAATCAACGCCGCAGATAATCGCGGATATAAAAACGCTATGCGAACGCACCGCGCAATTTGAAAGAGAGGAAGAAATCATGCTCTTTGTCTTTGTGCCGGCACTATCACTGGAAGCGGTCTGCGCGGCGTTTCCCGAAAGGAAGCTGGTCAAGATTTCCTCACAGAGCTTTTCCGTCAAGCCGGTGACAAACGAACTGACGCCCGAAAAGCTGAAAGAAATCGGCGCGGATATGGCGATTACGGGACTTGCTGACAGGCGTTATCTGCTGGGTGAAAGCGATGAGATGATACGTGACAATCTCGAAACGATTCTGAATTTAGGCTTCAAATCCATGCTGTGCGTCGGTGAAACGCGTGAGGCGGCTGAAAACGGCACAGCGCAGGCAATCGTCGCGCGGCAGATTAAAACAGGTTTTTCCAAAATCCCCTATGAGGCGCACTACAGAATCGGCACCGTCTACCGTCCGCTTTGGGATTTTGACAGAAGCTTCTGTCCGTCGGAGGAGTACACGCTTTCGATGCTCCGCACCATCAGGGACGCGGTGAAGGAAACACTTCCGGGCTTCCCGATAGAAATGCCGCTGTTCTTCGGCGGTTTGCTCTCAGCGGAAAAGCTTGCGCAATATTTCAACGACGATATTATCGACGGTGTGTTCTGGGACAGCAAGGCAATTTCAGCAGAAGAATTTGCCGATATCATCAATAAAATCGGATAAGGAAGGGATAAGCAATGAATATTACAAAGCAAAATGAAGCAGATAAGCTGGTACTTTTGATAGACGGAAAGCTCGACACGCTCACGGCACCGCAGCTTGACGCGGCACTCCGAGAGGCGTTTGAGGCGTCTGATAATGTGGAGGTTAATCTCGAAAAACTGGCGTATGTGTCATCAGCAGGACTGCGCGTGCTTCACGCCGCTCACAAGCGCGTGAAGGGCAAGGGCAGGCTTGAAATCAGCCATGCCAACGGCACGGTGCTCGATGTATTTGAGTCCACCGGCTTTTCAAGCTATCTGACCATCATATAATGAAAATCAAAAAGCTATCGACGGTTTTTCGGCACAAGCTGCTGAAGGTTTCGGCAATTATCCTGCTGTGCTCTATTTTGCTGATGTTTGCGGCGGTGATTTTTGTAGTGCGGCTTTCAACCACGGAAATGCTGAAATCGCAAATCGGCGAGCTGCGCGACGGCGTGGATTATTATTCCGAATTCGCGTTTAATTCGCCGAATAACTATCTGGAAACAAAGCCTGATGTGCTGACGCAATCGGAATTGGACGATTATTTTCACATATTTCTTGCAACAAATTGGTATTATATTGAGCAGGACGGCAGCATTCCTTTTACAGACGACAGCACCATGCGCGGAAAAAACGCCTCCGCCGACCCGGAGCTTGCGCAGTTTGCGGATATTTATTCGGGAAAAGTGACCGATTTTGACAGCCCGCAGGAGATTCCGTCAGCGGATTTTCAGTCTGAAAACTGGAAAAAACTGGTGATTTGCCGCTACGGCGACAACAGCTTTGTGGTGCTCAAATACGCGCCGAAGGAGTATTATCACATGCTCGACGCAGTTGTTGCCCGGCTTTGCAATTTTGAGAGCGTCGGCACCAACGGCAGCAACATGATTTTGCGGCAGGACGGCGTGATTATCAGCCCTGCCGCCGGTGTGCGGGACAAGCTGCACTACGCTTCTTCCACCGTTGACGCCGAAATGCTGCGCGCACAATCCGCCGAAAACAACCTGTTTTTGGTAACGCTCAACGGCACCAATTACTATGCGATGTATGCGCAGGCGGACGGCTACTACACGTTAACCGTCATTCCGCGCGCCGAGGTCATCGGCAGCCTGAATGCGGTAATGTCCATCACGGCGTTTCTGGTGCTGCTGCTGCTCACGGTTATTTTCATCCGCATTAACAGCCTGACAAAGCGGCTGATTGTGAAAAATATCGAAACCGTCAACAACGGCTTGGCGGAGATTACGAGCGGCAACCTTGACACGGAAATCAACGTGCGCGACAATGTGGAGTTCAATCAGCTGTCCGACGGCATTAATGCCACCGTAAGCTCGCTAAAGGGCTATATTCAAAGGGAATCCGAGCGCTTTGAGCAGGAGCTGGAGCTTGCGCGGTCAATTCAGACCTCGGCAATGCCGAACGTCTTTCCCCCATTCCCTGAGCGGCACGATATCGACATTTTCGCAAGCATGAAGCCCGCCAAGCAGGTCGGCGGTGATTTTTATGACTTTTTCTTCATTGACGACGCACACCTGGTCTTTTTGACGGCGGATGTATCCGACAAGGGTATTCCGGCTGCGTTGTTTATGATGAAGGCAAAAACCATCATCAAGTCTCTCGCCCAGTCAGGAATCAGCGTTGAAAATGTGATTGTCTCTGCGAACAAGATACTGTGCGAGGACAACAACGCCGATATGTTTGTGACGCTCTGGATTGGCATATTGAACACCGAAAACGGCGAGCTGTCCTACATCAACGCCGGTCACTGCAAGCCTTTGCTCAGGCGTACAGACGGTCGGTTTGAGTATCTTCCGGACAGAGCTGACTTTGTGGTCGCCTGTGAGGATGATGTTCCTTATCACGGCAAACGTCTGACGCTAAAAAAAGGTGACGCGCTGTTTCTCTACACTGACGGCGTCTCCGAGGCGGTCAATAAAGACGGCCGGCTCTTTGGTGAAGAACGGCTGAAGGACGCGCTGAACAAGGAAAAATCCGCAACCGCGAAAAATATCTGTGCAACGGTCAGCACTGAATTGCGTGTCTATTCCCAGGACGCGCCCCAGACGGACGATATCACCATGCTTGCGGTTGTGTACAACGGCGGCATTATCAGAGAAAAAATCATGGTGGATGCGGATTTATCACAGTTAGCGAAGGTTTACGCGTTCATTGAAAAACAATTTGCGGAATGCGGATTTGATTCGGAAGCTCTTGCGGAAATCGGCATTATCGCTGATGAAATCTGCAGCAATATCGTATTATACGCCTATCCCGTAGACAAGGGAAAGCTGACAACAGAGTTTTCCTTTAATCCCGCCACGGAAGAAGCGTCCTTGGTCTTTATCGATAACGGTATTCCGTTCAATCCGCTGAATACACCTGTCCCCGATTTTGAGAATGCCGAAGCGCGTAAGGAAGGCGGTTTAGGAATTTTCCTTGTCAGAAAACTCAGTGATCGACTGGAGTACAAATACACAAAAACACAAAATATACTTAAAATCATCAAAAAACGTCGCAACGCACCATAAGAAAAAACCTCCGCAGAAAATAATGCGGAGGTTTTTTGCGTGTGACTCACTGATAAAAGCCTGTTATTATTCGTTGGTTTCAACCTTTTTAATGGCGTCACTGACGTCCTTGGACAGCTCCATTCCCTGGAACTCCGAATTATCTGACAGATACATATCGAAGTCCTGCGTCGCGTCAAATTCCGCCGTGGCAGATTCAAAGGCTAAATCTAAAATATGGCCGCCCTTTGTCCTGTCATCCGAGATAAAGTGGAAATGCCAGCCCGGCGTATTGAGCCCGCCCATATAATCGGGGCAGTACAACGCTACAACCGTTCCCTTGATGTTCTCATAATTGAACTCCCGCTGGTCTGTCGCAAGCGCTTTGTCAAGGCTCTTGTAGGGCTTCTCTTGCTTCAATTCGCTGCGCACAAACATTTTCTGAAATTCGCCGCTGATTTTCACCATATAAAAAAGATTCTTTCCGTTATCATTGACGGTCTTTGTGAGCGACTCCTTCAAGGCATTGATATCGTTTGTCCGGGACAACGTCGCGGAAAGATCCTTGTCAAAATAGGTCACATTGGAAAACGGAACGGTTTCATTATCATCCGCTACCTTCACACTTCCGTCGCCAAGCGCCTGATATACTTTGCCGTCGAGCACAATCATCTCGCCGTTTACACCCTCAAAGGTGCCGATGCCTGTATCGCCGTGCTGCTTTAACTCGCTGACTTTAATGATACCGTCATAGTAGCCTTGCGTCAGTGATTGCAGCAGGGCAACCTGATAGACAGTTTCTCTGTTTGTGGCAGTCTGCTGCTGCGCGGAACAGGCTGCCAGAGGTACCATCATTGCCGTTGCTAAAAGAATAGCTGATAATTTTTTCATTGCTAACACGTTCCTTTCTGTTGATATATTAATAATACCTTTTTTGGAGCTGTTCGTCAAGACCTGAGAAATAGAAATTGCGGGCTGTGCTTTTTCAATGAGATGACTGCAAAAAAAACCAGATACGCCCTTTCCCGAATTGATAGGCAGAAAAAAGTATTGTAAAATGGAATGGAAACAAAAAACAGAAGGAAGAAAAGAAATTCCATTTTGTACCTTCTTTCATGGTCTTAATCAATTATATCCTGTCTGCAAAAATTCGATGCAAAAGTCGTCCTCGCGGTGGCTCAGGCGATACCACATTTTCTTATTATCTGCTTGAATTGCAGTTGTCGCCCGGTCGGAATAGCCGTGGTTGGTAACAACCGAACCGAGGAGCTGAAAGCGTTCGTTTTCAAATTTCACCGATGCCTTTATCCGGTGGAAGCTGTTCAATATATCAACAACGCTGTCAGCAATGCCTACACCGAAAACCATGTGTCCTATCAAACGCTGGACAATATTTCCAATCGTGCACGGTGTCGCCGTGAAACCAAAACAATATATAATTGACACACCGCTAAAATTGTGGTAAAATTATATAAAAGAATTGCTATAACTAACAATAAATTTATATAACAGCAAGGAGGACACTATGGTCAAGATTATCGGCGGCATTATGCATGACTGTTATCCGCTGACGCCGGCGCAGATGGTGCATATGTATACGCTCAAATTCAGCCCAACGCATGAAATCGTCAACATCGGCACGGGTACCTTTTTGCAGGCGGAGCTGAACATTTCGGTTCTGCGCGAGGCGCTCAACCGCGCTATTGAGCGCAGTGAGTCTATGCGTCTGCGCATCTGGCGCGACCCGGAGACGGAGGAGCTTTGGCAGTATGTTGTGCCGTACAAAAACCAACATTTTGAGTATTATGATTTTTCGGCGCTCTCCGAGGAAAAGGCGCACGCTATTCTCGAACGCTGGACTTCCCAGCCGTTTGACACCTTCGGCGGCGAGCTGTCGCGCATTGTCATCGTTTCGATGCCAAACGGTTATAACGGCTACTATCTCAACGTGCACCATGCCTGCGCGGACTCAGGCTCCGTTATCACCTTTACCAAAGATGTGATGGACATCTACTGCCATTTGATGTACGACCTGCCGTATCCTGCGCCGCTGACCTCTTATATCGAGTCAGTCAAGAAGGATTTGGAGTACCCCGAGAGCAAAAAAGCAAAGCGCGACGAAAAATACTGGCAGGAAAAGCTCAGTCAGCCCATGCCGCTGTTCACGGATTTTGCCGGCACCGAACGCCTGAAAGCATACCGCGAAACGACCGGCAGACCGGATGTTCGCTGGTGCACGCTGCCTTCGCCCGACGGCAGCGGCGGTACCATCACCTATGACCTCGACGTCGATTCCACCAATAAAATCATCGCCTTTGCCGAGGAGCACGATATCCCGACGAGCGTTGTTATTCTTCACGCGATTCGGACGGTGCTGTCCAAGTTTAACGATAACGCGCAGGACGTCACCATTCGCAACTTCGTCAGCAGACGCTCCACCATTCTTCACAAAAAATGCGGCGGCGTGAGAATGCACTGCCTGCCGCTGCGCACCATTATCGACCCTGCCAACACGACAGTGCTCGAATCCATGGAAATCATTAAGCGTGAACAGCAAGAGATGTTCCTGCACGCCGATTATTCCACGCTGCGTTACTATCTCGCACAGCGTGAGGTGTACGGGATGGATATGGGTGCGGAGTTCCACAGCATCAGCTTCACGTATCAACCCGCCACCCGAAAGAGCCTTGTCCCGTATCTGAAGGGAATCCCGTTCCGGTGCCGCTGGTACAGCAGCGGAAAGCAGCCGCAGCCGTTCTATATCACGGCGATGCACCGTCCGGGCGACGGCGGACTGACCTTCTTCTTCGGCTATCAAAAGGCTTGCGCGACGCCGGAGCAGATTGAATTCCTTTACTACTTCACCGGCAGAGTGCTGTTCAGAAGTATTGAAAACCCCGACAAGACCGTTCAGGAAATTATTGACATGACCTAAGGAGGTATATCCCATGCTTGAAACTTTAAAATCACTAATCTGCACCTATGTTGACGCTGACGCGGCTTCCATCACGCCGGAATCCCGTTTTGCCGACGATTTGGGCTTTAATTCCTATGACTTTATCTGTATGCTCGGCGACTGCGAGGATGAGTTTGACGTTGAAATCGACCAGGCTGTCGCGGCAAAGTGCAAGAACGTCGGCGAACTGATGGCGTACTTAGAGGGGCTTGGCTGATGGACAAGGTAACCACCCTCAAGGAGCTTGTCGTTTCGGCTGACAGCCGCTTTGGCGACGCGGTGTTTGTACGCGAATATAAAAAGCGTCAGTTTGTTGACCACAGCTTCCGTCAGTTCCGTGCGGACTGCGAAGCGATTGGCGCGTGGATTAACGCGCATTTTGCGGACAGCGTACACGCCGCGGTTATCGGTCTGACGAGCTATGAATATCTCACGGCTTGGTTCGGCGTGCAGTTCAGCGGCAATGTATCGGTACCGCTTGACAACGCCAACAGCGCCGAGCGGATTGCGGATGAAATCGTCCGCTCTGATAGTGAAATCGTGTTCTTTGACGACAACCACAAAAACGACCTCGAAACCTTCAAGGCGCTTTGTCCTGCGGTCAAGTACTATATTCATATCCACAAGCCGTGCGAGGGCGCACTGTTTCTCGGCGATATCTTGGCGGAATACATGGGCAAAACCGCCGTCGGCAATCCCACGGAAAACGACCTTGCGGCAATTCTGTTTACCTCCGGCACCACCGGCAAGAGCAAGGGCGTCATGCTCAGTCACGGCAATCTGGTCGATAACGCCACCTGTGAGCCCGATTTGGGCTACCGAGGCAACAAGCGCATGACGGTGCTGCCGATTCACCATGTTTACTGCTTTACCTGCGACATTCTCTGCACGCTTTGGTACGGCAGACTGCTCTGCGTAAACGATTCGCTGATGCGGATTCTCAAAAACTTAAAGGTTTTTCGCCCGACCGATGTAACCTTTGTGCCCATGATTTCCGCGTCTATTCTCAACCGCATGAGGCAGATGGCAGGCGACGGTGACAAGCTTGCTGTCGGAAAAGAGGTGTTCGGCGAGGATTTCAGCATTATCTATTCCGGCGGCGCTTATCTCAGCCCGGAGATTATCGATGGCTACAAGGAGTTCGGTATCGAAGTGGCGCAGGGCTACGGAATGACCGAATGCTCGCCGCGCATTTGTTCGGGCGTCAAGAACTGCCCCAAGCCGCTCAGCGTCGGCGAGATTGTGCCGGGCTGTGAGGTGCGGATTGTCGATGGTGAAATTCAGGTCAGAAGCAAATCCGTCATGCAGGGCTACTACAAGAATCCCGAAGAAACCGCCAAGACGCTCACCGAGGACGGCTGGCTGATGACGGGCGATTTGGGCTACAAGGACGAGGACGGCTATCTCTATATTACCGGCAGAAAGAAAAACCTGATTATCCTCTCCAACGGCGAGAACGTCTCTCCCGAGGAAATTGAGAATCAGTTTGTCACCTTTGAGCCGATAAAGGAAATCGTCGTCTATGACAACCAAGGGAAAATCACCGCCGAGGTGTATCCGAATCCCGACATGGAATTTGACGACGTAAGAGCGGTGATACAGGAGAAGATTGACGAGGTAAACAGCGGTTTTCCTGCCGCAAAGCAGATTGTCAGCCTCGTGATTCGCGAGGAGGAGTTTGAAAAGACCGCTTCCAAAAAAATCATCCGTTCCTCTGTCACCGGCAGGCAATCATCATAAAT
>JAFUUV010000112.1 GCA_017471345.1 Ruminococcus sp. | reverse complement strand
ATTTACTACAAGGGGTAAGGTGTCATAATGGCTGTACAGGCAGTGCCTACCAAGGGCAACTTAATGAATACCAAAAAATCGCTTGCGCTTGCGAAAAACGGCTATGAACTGCTCGACCGCAAACGAAATATTCTTATCCGTGAGATGATGACGCTGATTGATCACGCCAACGCGCTGCAGCAAAAGATTGACAATGCCTACGAGGAAGCATATATTGCGCTTCAAACCGCAAACATCACCAACGGCTTTTGTGAGGACATTTCTAACGCGGTGCCGATTGAGGATGGACTGAAACTGGATTCGCGCAGTGTCATGGGCGTCGAGATTCCAATACTCACCATGGAGGAGAGCGAGAGCTGTAATTATCTCCATTACGGTACCCGTACAACAAATTCCGCTGTGGATAAGGCGTTTATCTTGTTTACCAGGGTGAAAACTCTGACGGTAGAGCTTGCGGAAATCGAGAACAGTGTTTATCGGCTTGCCGACGCTATCAAAAAAACACAAAAACGTGCCAACGCGCTGAAAAATATCATGATTCCGCGCTTTGAAGAAACCGTGAAGTTTATCACTGACGCTCTTGATGAAAAGGATCGTGAGGAATTCAGCCGTTTGAAGGTCATCAAGCGAAAAAAGCTTCGGGACAGTGCACAATAGCCAACCATCTTGTGTGCTTTTCGGTGTACCGTAAGCGGCAGCACCATCTTTCCGGTCGGCTTTTACGAAAAGTAAAACACAGAAAGCCCATCGGCGTATGGACGCATAATGAAAACATGAGGATTTGCGCCTCTGTTCGTTATGCGTCTTTTGCTGCAAGTAAAAACATAGCATCTTATTCAAAAAAGAATATAAAATCTGAAATTGTTTTTGTTTTATATTGCAAAACCACTTTTTTTTTGATATAATCTTAATAATAAGCAGTAATATATTTAGCTTTTGGAGGAGATAATATGAAAAGAAATTATAAGATTATCAGCGTGGTGCTGATAATGGCAGTTTTACTCTCTCTTGCGGCGTTTTCTGCCTCATCTGTAACTTACTATATTCGCGGTGATGCGGATGAAAACAATCAGGTAGACATCAGTGATGTTTATCTGGTTCAAAAGGTGCTGGCTGAATTGGAGCCTGATACCAAGGGCGTCATCAAAAGAAACTGCGATGTCGATCAGAATGGTTTGGACATTGCCGATGCAACCAGTATTCAGTATTACTTGGCAGAGTATAATAATCCATATTATATCGGAAAGAGGTTCAGCTACGACGAGTATGAGCTGCCCTATATTCCTTCCGGAAGATAAAAAATATTGGAGTAGTAGCATTGAGACTTAATCATAATTTTATTTTACATAAAATGGATGATATGACGTTAGTCGTGCCGGTATCCAGCGCGGATTTTCATGGTATTGTACAGGGCAATAAGTCTGTTGCGGTTATTTTGGAATGCTTACAGCACAACACGACCGAGGAAGAAATTGTCAACGTCATGTGTGAAAAGTTTGATGGCAGCCATTCGGTGATTAAAAAAGATGTTGCGGACGTGATATCCCGATTGAAAGAAATCGGCGCGATAGATGAATAGGGGAGCGGACGCGACGGTTGCTGTCGCGTCTGACCTGATTTATCTGCTTTCCTGTGCGGTCAATGAAGAAATACCGGATGCCCAAAGATGTGCCGCTATGAGCTTGCCCGACGTCTACGCATTGGCGCAACGCCATTCGCTGACAGTTGCCGCTGCCTGCGCTTTAGAAAAGGTGATGGCGCTTCCGTCGTATTTTAAGGAAGAAAAATTCAAAGCCATCCGCCGCTTGTCTTATTTTGATATTGAGCGCGCGAAGCTGCTGCGCGCTTTTGAAGAAAACCAAATCTGGTATCTTCCTCTCAAGGGCATTATCATGAAGGAGCTTTATCCCAAAGCCGCCATGCGGGAAATGTCGGACAATGACATTTTGTGCGACAAGGATGATTTACAGAAAATCCATGAAATTATGACAGGTATGGGCTTTGTCTGTACCAGCTTCTGCAAGGCGCATCACGATGAATATAAAGCGCCGACAGGAATAAAATTTGAAATTCACGGTTCTTTGTTTCATCATACAAGCACATCTCCGTTCGATTGGTATTTTGAAAATATAAAAAACAGGCTGATAAAGGATGATGATAATCAATATGGTTATCATATGACGCAGGAGGATTTTTATATTTACCAGATTTGCCACCTGTACAAGCATTACTATTACAGCGGTACAGGAT
>JAFUUV010000111.1 GCA_017471345.1 Ruminococcus sp. | reverse complement strand
TTCAAGCTCCTTCTGACGGCTGTCGGCGCGGTGCTGTTTGGCAACCTCGGCAGGCTTGTAGCCGGAGGCGTTCAGCCATGAACGCAGCGTGTCGGGACAAATACCGAGATTCTTGGCGGCACTTTTTAAGGGCATACCTTTATCTTTGACCAAAGCCATTGCTCCCTTATTGAATTCTTCATCATAGCGCGGCGGCGCGCTTCCTTTTTTGTTAGACATGGTTTTCTCTCCTTCTGTTTTTTGTTTCCATTCCATTTTACCACACTTTTTTCTGTCTATCAATTCGGGGAAGGGGGCAGAGGCGTGTTGTCTTCGGCGTATGAATACGCTCTTGAGAATCGCTATGTTAATGAGAATCCGGTATTAAGGAGCCGTATGCCGTCATTTCCGAACAGCATCAAGAAGGACGTACCCGAGTACAACGCACAGCAGGTCAGGAAGCTCCTGCTTTACGCTAAAGAGCACGAGAGCCATATCTACATATTCCTGCTTCTTGCCCTCTATACAGGGTTGAGAAAGGGCGAATTGCTCGCCTTGACGTGGGAGGATATAGACTACGACAAAAAGCTCCTGAACGTCAACAAGAGCAGAACAGGCAGCCGCAAGAACGTGACAATGCAAATCACAACGCCAAAGACAAAGAGCAGTAACCGCAAAATCCCGATAAACGATTTTGTAATCGGAGAGCTGAAAGCCGAAAAGCAACGTCAGGAGGATTATGCCAAGCTGCTTGGCAACGGCTACGACAAAAGCCACGACTTCATTGTGCGCACCGTTCTCGGAAAGCCATATGTCAATCTCAGTGCAATCAATCGGGTGGTAAACCGTCTGACCGAGAATGCCGGCTTGCCGCATTGTACGATCCACGGTTTTCGCCATTCCGTGGCGAGTATCCTCGACGACAACGGCGTACCGATTCAGGACATTTCCGTTTTGCTCGGACACGAAAGCGTAAACACCACTGAGAGGATTTATATCAATCGTCGAAAGACCGCAAAGGAAGCGACGATTAACACTCTCGACAGCGCCATAAATTTGAACATCGCATAAAGGTGGTATAATTTTTGGTAGAATTAAAAGAGAAAAGGCTTCGGAAATCGCTTTCCGAAGCCAAAAATTAGTGGCAGGCTGAGCTGGTTAAAACCTGAACTTTTCGCCTTGAAAAGTGCCATTTCTGCTGCTTTTAATTTTACTGTGTTGTTATTGCCTGAATAATTGAACACCAGAATGAGATTGTCGTCGTCGTAGAGATAGACGGCGTTGAGGAAGGTATCGACCAGGAAGGTGCGGAAGGATTCGTCCTGGAGGGCACCGTCGCGGACACGTTCCAGAAACCAGACGATCTGATTGCGGTCGAGCGTGGCGTCTTGGATCAACTCCTCAGCAATGCTCTTTGTCAGCCGCTCATGCTCCGCTTCCAGTTCGACCAGCCGGCTCTTGGTGGTAGGGGTGATGATGCCGGATTCAATCGCCCTCATCAGATTGTTTGTCGCGTTTTCGACCTCCTTCTGACGGCGTTCCAGGGCACGGAGTTTTTTGTGGTCGCGGTATTTTTCCTGATACTCAACCACCTTGTCGGCAACGGTTTCGACAAATCCGTCCGTGGCAACAATCTCCATCACTTTTTGCAGAATAAAATCCTCAATCGCGTCCTTGGCAACGCGTTTTTTATCGCACTTGTGACGGCGGCGCTTGTTGCAGGTATAGTAATAGTAGACCCGTCCGGTCTTGCTGGTGCCGCCGTCGCCGGTCATCGGCTCACCGCATTTGCCACAGAACAATTTTGACGTCAACAGAAAATTCGTATCACGCGCGGCGGCAGGGGAGCGGTGGTGTCGCTTCATCAGATGGGCGCATTTGTCGAAGAGCTCACGCGTGACAATTGCCGGAAACGCGTTCTCCACGCGGATATCCTTGTAAATATAGGTGCCGAGGTATTTCTCATTTTTCAGAATCGGCGGCAGACTTGTCTTGCTGAACAGCTTGCCGTTGATGGTGCGGAAACCTTCGGCGTTCAGACGGGCGACAATATCGACGGCGCGTTCACCGGCGGCGTATTCCTCGAAGATGCGGCGGACAATCGGCGCGGTTTCCGGATCCGGTTCAAAATGATCGTCAGCGCTTTTGCGCAATCCGTAAACGCGCACGCCGAGCGTTTTCAGCTCCAGCGCGCTGTCATAGTTACCGCGCTTGACGTTCTGGCTGAGATTCTCGGAATAGTATTCCGCGTAGCCCTCCATGACGGATTCCAGGATAATCCCCTCGGGACCTTCGGGAATGGATTCCTTGGCGTAGTACAGCCGCACGCCGTTCTTTTTGAGCTTGTATTTGTACATGGCGCTGTCGTAACGGTTACGGGCGAAGCGGTCGGTTTTCCACAGGATCACCGCCTTGAAGATACCGCGTTCGGAATCGCGCAGCATACGCTGAAAGTCCGGCCGCTTGTCGGTTCTGCCGGTCAGCGCCTTGTCGACGTATTCGCCCACGACGGTGAAGCCGTTGTGCTTGGCGTAGGCATGACATTCGCGCAGTTGTCCTTCAATGCTTTCCTCACGCTGACCGCTGGACGAATAGCGTGCATAGATGACCGCCGGAATTAAATTCTGTTGTGTGTACATGATTTGCTCCTTCCTTTTTTTGAAAAAAAAGGCGCAAAAATCCCTTGTGATTCACTTGAAACCACAAGGGAAATATGGTACAATTATTTTGCGTTAAATCGTGCCATGCGCCCTGTGTGTATGGTGACCGACT
>JAFUUV010000110.1 GCA_017471345.1 Ruminococcus sp. | reverse complement strand
ACCAAACGCTCTGACATTTGATAAGCTATCCGGCATTCCCCTCAACCTTCCGACATTTCGCACAGCGAAATGCCACCTCCCCTCGAAGGGGAGGCTTTCAATGTTCCGGCAAAAAAGTTTTCTTCTAAAAGGCGACCGCTCAGGATGACAGGAACGCTGTAGGGGACGGCTTCCCAGACGTCCCTAAAAGCCTGACGTTTTGTGCAGTGGGACGTCAAGGATGCCGTCCCCTACAGGCATAGTGCTCGGGATAACAGCTGCTGTGACCGCGCGTTATTTTTTTTCGCAGATGACCAGATACCTCGCGAAGCCGCCGTAGCCGTCGGGGGTGCAGGTGATGAGCGTGAGCAGCTGTCTGCCGTCCTGAATATACAGGTCGCCGGTGTCGCGCGGCGACACGGACTTGTAGTCCACCACCTCGTAATCAATCGTCTCGCGGTAGTTGGTAAAGCTCACCCTGTCGCCGAGGTTCAGACGGTGGATGTTGTCAAAGAAAATTCTGCCGATGTAGCCGGTGTGACCGGCTATGGCGACATTGGTGTTTTTTTCGTCGATGGGCAGCGAGGTGCCGTTGAGATGCGCCGCGCCAAAGCTCATGACATAATCGTTCGCGCCGAGGTACACCGGCAGGCTCATGTCAATCGAAGGCGCCGAAAGGTAGCCGTACTGGTTGTTCGGAATTCCGTAACGGCTCAGGTCCAGCGCGGCGGAGCCGTAATTGATGGTGTCCACCGTGCCCTGATGGTGAATCAGCGAGGCGTTGTACGCCTTGCTGTCGCGGTACAGGCGGTCGATATCCACCCGAAAGGTAATGGTATAGTCCGCGGTGCGGTTGCCGCTTTGGTCAATCGGGTAGCCTTCCTTGTCGATTTCGCCCTTTTCCAGCGCTTCCTCGTAGGTTTCAGCCGTGATGCCCAGGTCGTTTTCGCCGTCAATCACATGATCCAAGGCTTCGCTGTATTCGGCGATCACGCTGTTGGCGCGCTGCTGTCCGATGAAATTCGAGATGGTCGGGAACAGCAGAAAGCCGACGCCTGCCGTCAGCAACACTGCCGCGATGATGATCAGGACGCGCCTCCACATCAGCCCTCACCGTCCTTTTTGTGTTTTCTGCCGCGGCGGATGAGCAGAAAGACCACCGTGCCGACCAGCACGACAAACACCGCCGTGCCGATCATCACCGCCGTGTAGCTGACCTTGTAGCCTAAAATAAACAGCGCGTTTCTGTCGTTCTGCACGGTGCGCACGGCTGTGTCAAGCTGCTTTTCGCTCTTTTCCGCGCTGTCGTCACCGGCGACGCGTTCGCCGCGTACCAGCAGGCGGTGCGTGTTGACCGTGTACGGTGTGCAGGTCAGCAGCGTCACATAGTCCTTGCCCTTGGTGACATAGAGGTCAGTAACGTTCTCGGGCAGGACGGTCTTGATTTGGTCAACCCGATAGGCGAGCACGCGGTCGAGCACATGGATGTAAAACATATCGCCCTCCTTCATGTCGATCAGGTAGTCAAAGAGCGTCTTGGACGGAAAGGCGGAGTGCGCCGAAATCACGCTGTGCGTGCTCTCGCCGCCGATGGGCAGCGAGGTGTTGCTCAGATGGCCGGCGCCTTTTTTCAGCACCTCGTCGGAGGTGCCGTGGTAAATCGGCAGATACACGTCGATGGACGGAATGTCGATGTAGCCGATAAAGCCGTTGCCGTCAAGGTCAAACACCTCGTCATAATGCGCGCCGATTTTTTCATAGGCGCTGATGTCAAACGGGTCGGTCAGCACCACCGTATCGGTCAGGCTGGCGTTGTAGTCCTCGGCTTCCTCAAAGTACCGGGCAATTTTGCCGGCGTCCATCTTCTCAATTTCCGCCTCCATCTGCCGTGCCTGGCTGCGGTCGTTGAAGTTGTTGACAATGGAGCTGACCAGCGGATACAGCAGTACCCCCAGTCCGGCTAAGAAAATAATCGCTATCACGATGATGGGTAATTTTTTTTTCATATTTCGCCTCTCGGAAAGTATTGCTTTGATTATACAACAATTCCGTCCGGATTTCAACCGCTTTCCCTTGCGGCACGGTGTGTTTTGTGGTAAAATAGGGAACAAAGAGAGTTTAATGCATCATTCAAAATGAAAAGAGCCGGACGCTGTCCGACTCTTTTCTGTGGCTGATTACTTTACTTTAAGATTTCACCGTCAACGGTGCCGCTGAGACCGGCGGCGTTGCACTCGTCGGTATCAATGTGCATCGCGGGCGCGTACTTGGGGCTGACGCGGATAACGACGTCGCCGAACACGGTGGCTCTGCCGCTGCCCTCGCCGACCTTGACGCTGACGATTTCCTTGTCCTTGAGTCCGAACTCCTCGGCGGTTTTGGGATCAAGGTGAACGTGACGCTGCGCGGCAATCACGCCCTGCTGAATCTCCACCTCGCCGGCGGGTCCTCTGAGGATGCAGCCGGGGGTGCCGGCAACGTCGCTGGACTCTCTGATGGGAGCCGCGATACCGAGCTTACGCGCGTCGGTCAGGCTCACCTCCACCTGGTCGTCCGGTCTTTCGGGACCGAGGATGGACATGGTCATCTCGCTCTTGGGGCCGACAACGGTCACCTTCTCGGCACAGGCAAACTGACCGGGCTGGGAAAGGTCCTTTTTGTTGGTGAGCTGATGGTCCTTGCCGTAGAGAACATCGAGGGTTTCACGGGTGACGTGCACATGGTGCGCAGAGGTTTCAACCATAATTTTCATAGAATTACCACCTATCTAAATTTGTTATCTTAATCATACACCTAACGACAGATTTTTTCAAGTCTTTTTGAAACGAGGTTTTGAATATGTTTGCAACATGGAAGGAATTACAGGCAGCCTGCGAAAGCTGCCGTCGCTGCGCGCTCTGCGAGACGCGCCACAACGTTGTCGTCGGCGTGGGAAATCCGCGCGCGCAGGTGATGTTCATTGGCGAGGGACCGGGCGAAAACGAGGATTTGCAGGGCGAGCCCTTTGTCGGACGCGCCGGCAAGCTGCTCGATAAAATGCTTGCCGCGGTTGACCTCGACCGCAACACCAACATCTACATCGCCAACACCGTCAAGTGCCGTCCGCCGCAGAACCGCGATCCCAAGCCCGAGGAGCAGGCGTGCTGCATGGAGTGGCTGGAGGCGCAGATTGCGCTGATTCAGCCGGAAATCATCGTCTGTCTCGGACGCATCGCCGCCGCGCAGATGATTAAGCCGGACATCAAAATCACGCGCGAGCACGGGCAGTGGTTCGAGAAAAACGGACGGCTGTGGATGCCCATGCTCCATCCGGCGGCGCTGCTGCGCGATCCGCGCAAAAAGCCCGAGGCGTTCGAGGACTTCCTGCGCCTGCGCGATAAGCTCGAAGAGCTGAATCAGGAGGCGTGACCGTGGCGGAATTTCAAATCTTTACGCGCGGCAGCAGCATCCCGCGGGGCAAGCAGCGTGTGTACTTCACCTGTCATCCGCAGGACAGCGCGTGCTTCCCCGAAATCAAAGGGGATATCCTGGAGCGGCAGAACTGCGCCGTCTACCGGATCGACAACCCCGCCGCACAGCCCGACGACGTCCCGAACTACCGGGTGCTGCTCAGCGAGATGCAGCTCTTTGTCGTGCCGGTCACGACCGCGCTGCTGACGACGCCCAACCGCGCGATGGGCTTTGACGTACCCTTTGCGCTGGCGCACCATATCCCCGTCCTGCCGCTGATGCGGGAGAGCGATCTTGACGCGCTGTTCAAAGCCAAATTCGGCGATTTGCAGTACCTCGACAAAAACGATCCCGACCCCACCGCGCTGCCCTACGGCGAGAAGCTGTCGAAATACCTCGAGGCGATCATCGTCGGCGACAAGCTGGCACAGCAGGTGCGCGCCGCCTTTGACGCGTACATCTTCATGAGCTACCGCAAAAAGGACAGGCAGTACGCGCAGGAGCTGATGAAGCTGATCCACGCCGACCCGCGCTGCCGCGATATCGCGATCTGGTACGACGAGTACCTCACCCCGGGCGAGGACTTCAACGAAGCGATCCGCGAGGCGCTGGAAAAGAGCGAGCTGTTCGCCCTCGCCGTCACCCCGAATCTGGTCAACGAGATCAACTATATCCTGAATATCGAGTACCCGATGGCGCACGACATGGGCAAGAGCATCCTGCCCGCCGAGATGGTGCCGACGGATCATGACAAGCTGCGCGAGATGTACGACGGCATTCCCGAGACGGTCTCCGTCTCGGATCGGGAGCAGTTCTGGAAGCGTGTGCTGACGCTGCTCCGCGGCATCGCCGTCGCGGAAAACGACAACGACCCGCAGCACAACTTCTTCATCGGTCTGGCGTACCTCAACGGCATCGACGTCGAGACCGACCGCGACCGCGCTGTCGAGCTGATCACCGGCGCAGCGGAACAGGAATATCTGCCGGCAATGTGGAAGCTGGTGGAAATGTACCGGCACGGCGACGGCGTCCGCCGCGACCCCCACATGGTGATCGAGTGGCTGAAACGGGTGGCGGGGCAGTGCTGGAAGGAATACCAAAAAAAGCAAACCGACGAAGCCGCCATCCAATACATCCGTGCCCTGTGGGAGTTAGGCGAGGCGCATCAGAGCATGAGTGAGCTGGGCGCCGCGCAGATGGTCTACCGGAAGATGCACGACGCCGGCGAGGCGTTCGCGCGCAAGTTCCGCGACGACCGCTTTGTGCGTTACCAATCCGCTGCCTGTGAATTTCTCGGCGATCTCGCCCGTGAGAACGGCATGCTTCAGGAGGCAGCGCAGTGGTACAACAAAACGCTGCAGCTGCGCAACGGCATCCGCCAAATCGAAAAGAAAGTGCGCCAAAACGATTTTACCTGCATCTATGACCGGCTCGGTATCATTGCGCAGGAGCAGGGCAAGCTCGACGAGGCGGAAAAACAGTTCCGCAAGAGTCTTGCCATCCGCGAAAAGTTAGTGGCGTCCTGGACGCCGGAAGCGCGCAGCAACCTGTCCATCAGCTATACCTCCCTCGGTGAGATCGCCCAAGCGAGGGGCAGGCTGCAGGAAGCGGAGCAGTGGTTCCGCAAAGCCTACGCGCTGGATCAGGCGCTCGCCGAGGAAACAAAAACCATTCAGTCCCGCCGCGCCCTTGCCGTCACCTGCAACAATCTCGGCTTTGTCGCCATGTCGCAGCAAAGGCTGCCGCAGGCGGAGAAGTGGTTCCGCCAAGCGCTTGCCATCACAGAGGACGTTATCAAGGACGCGGGCACGGTGCAAATGCGCCGCGATCTGCTTGTCTGCTGCGACCGGCTCGGCGACGTTGTCAGCCGGCTGGGAAGAATCCGCGAGGCGGAGGAGTGGTACCGCAGGGGCTATGCCTGCAGCGACGCCATCGCCCGCGAAACCGGAACCTATCAGGCAAACGCCGATTTGGCGCTGAGCTGCTGCAAACTCGCCGGCATTGCGAAAAGCGAGGGCAGGCTTGATGAGGCGGAGCCGCTCTACCGCCGCGGGCTTGCCATCCGGGAAAAGCTGGCAAAGAGATCCGGCACCATAGATGCGCGGCGCGACGTCGCTTTCAGCTATGAAAGCCTCGGCGATATCGCGAGCGCACGGAACCGGACGGACGAAGCGGCGCAATGCTACCGCAGAGGCATGGAGATTCTCGAGGCGCTTGTCCGTAAAGCGCCGGTCGTGCAGCTGCGCAGCAATCTGGCGCTGTTTTGCGACAAGCTCGGCTCAGCCGTCGGCAAACAGGGCAACCGGAAGGAAGAAGCGGCGTTGCTCCGCCGTGCACACACCATCCGCCAAGCGATTGCCAAGGAAACCGGTACCGTTGACGCGCAGCGCGATCTGTCAATCAGCTATGACAAATTTGGCGAAGCCGCAGAGGCACAGGGCAGGCTCGACGAGGCGGAGAACTGGTACCGCCGCGCCCTTGCCATCCGCAAATCCCTCGCGGCGAAAAACGGCACCCTTGAGGCGCAACGCGATCTTTCCGTCAGTTATATCAATCTCGGAAATCTCGCCGAAGAACAGGGAGACCTGCGCGGCGCAGAGGAGTGGTTTCGCCGCAGCACGGCGCTCCGCGAAGCAATTTTGCGGCAAAGCCCGTCCGTCAGCGCGCGAAAAGACCTCAGGTTTTGCTATGCAAAGCTCGCAGCGTTATGTATTTCGCAGGAAAAATACGATAAAGCGGAGGCGTATTACCGCCTTGCGCAGGAGCAGTGCGAAACGCTTGTGCGCGACGTCAACACACCGGATGCACGTTGTGATCTTGCCCTCATTTTGTACATGCGCGGCTGGACAGCCGATTTGCGGGGTAAGCCGTCCGAGGCTGTGGACTATTGCCGCCAAAGCCTTGCCTATCTCGCGCCGGACAACAAGACTGATCGCGCGGACACGCTGTTCCGGCTTGGCTATGTGCTGATGGAGCTTGACGAGCTGACGGAGGCCGCGGAACACTTCCGCGAATGCGTCACCCTGCGCAAGCAGCTGCTGCCAACCGGCGATGCGGCGGAGCTGCGCTACGGAATCTATTCGAGCCTCTACAACCTCGGCAGGATCGCCGAACGGCAGGAGCGTTACGGCGAAGCCGCGGACTGT
>JAFUUV010000109.1 GCA_017471345.1 Ruminococcus sp. | reverse complement strand
TCGTTCCCTTGTTCAGCCCGCAGGAGCACACCATTGCCCGCACCGGTACGGTGTATTCTCCTTTGTCGTCATAGGTGTACGCTGTGACAACATTTTGTTCACGGTTGACCAACAAGTGAAAAAGCTCCGGCGTGTGTTCGTCCACCGCCTGCATATTTTTTGTCAAAATGTCCTCGTTGGCGGTAATCGCGGTGGAGAAGGTATCGGCAGCCGGTGTCTCTCCGCTCTGTTCAACGGTTACGCTGTATACAAGCGTTCTGCCGTTCGCGTATTTTGCCGTCACAGAGGCGGTGCCGGCTTCGACGGCATCAAGTCTTCCGCCGCTGTCAACCGTGACGACGCTTTCGTCAGAGCTTTCCCACGCAACAGGCTGCTGCGGTGTTGATACCGGTACCATCAGCGGTTCGCCGGTTTTGACAATCAGCGCTTCCGCGTTGAAAACGTTGTTGTCCAAAATCTGTTCCGACTCTGTTTGCGGTCGTACCAGCAGAATGCCGCAAGTGCCCGCAAGCAGTAAAATCACGGCGGCAATTACATAAAACAGCGTCAGCTGCAATCTTCTTTTCATCAGGCACCTCCATTTCCGTACTAAAAAAGATGACGGGATTTTAACCATTATACTATTTTTCAAAAAAAATAGCAATAGGGCACCTCTAAAAATATATAGCTGCCCATAGGCACAAATCTTTCACAGCATATTTTTGCGAAAACTCCTCGTTATACGTCAGTATGACTTCGTTGTTTTGACAACGATCTACTATAAAATATCCGTACCTCTGAACAACCCTATTTTTTTAGAGGTGCCCAATAGTTTTACATTTGCGAATTTTTGTGATAAAATAGAAAAGGTGATACAATATGGGACATCCGATTAAGCATTTCAAAACAATCACACGCCATCGTCACAAGGTCATCGTGCATTGCGCGCGTGCCGGTATTCTCTGGCAGGGACTGCGGCACGATCTCTCCAAATATACTCCGACAGAGTTCATTCCCGGCGCGAAATATTATCAGGGTACGCGCAGTCCGAATGAACGCGAGCGCGAGCTGTACGGTTACTCCAAGGCGTGGCTGCACCACAAGGGCAGAAACCGCCACCATTTTGAGTACTGGAATGACTACGATCCCAAAACGCGCAAGGTAGAGAATGTGGAAATGCCGGTGCGGTATGTGATTGAGATGTTCTGCGACCGCGTGGCGGCAAGCAAAATCTATAACGGCAGCAGCTATACCGATGCCGATCCGTACACCTACTTTTTACGCATCAAGGGAAAAGACCGACTGCATCCGAACACGGAGATTCTGCTCGAAAAGCTGCTCACCATGCTCCGCGATGAGGGAGAGGACGTCACCTTCGCGTACATACGGAGGATGAAAAAATGAGCGAACCGCAGCAGATTACCCATCCCTTTCCGCCGCTGTTTGACAGCGAATCGCGCACGCTGATTCTCGGCAGCTTTCCTTCTGTTAAGTCGCGCGAGGCAATGTTTTTTTACGGTCATCCGCAAAACCGCTTCTGGCGGCTGCTTGCGCTGCTTTGTGAGGAAGCGGTGCCGCAGACCGTTGCCGAGAAATCCTCTCTGGTTCTGCGCCGTCATTTCGCGCTCTGGGACAGTATTCATTCCTGCACCATCACCGGCTCCTCGGACAGCTCCGTACGCGACGTGGTGCCCAACGACCTCAGCGTGATTTTGCAGAACAGCCGTGTTGACCGCGTTTTCTGCAACGGTGCGCTGTCGCACAAGCTGTATACCAAATACATCCTGCCGCAGACCGGTATCAAGGCGGTCAAGCTGCCGTCCACCAGTCCGGCAAACGCCGCTTTTTCTCTCGAACGGCTTGCAGAGGCATGGAAGGTTATCCTTTAAAATACAAGAGGTCGGACACTCGTCCGACCTCTTTTTGACAGGATGATTATTTATTCATTGCGGCGTAAATCTTGTCCATCAGCAAAGCGATGAAGGGGATTTTGCCGATGAGGGGAAGCTCCTTCATTTTGCCGCTTGCCGCGTTGACAACTCCGATGATGGCGATGACCAAAAGAAAAATGCTGCCGCCCCAGAACAGAATGTCAAAAATTGTATAGGCAGTGCTGTGAAAGCGGATGCCGTAAAAAACATAGCCGCCGGTAGCCGCGTCGATAACCGTGAGCAGGATGCTCTTGGCAATCTGGTAAGCAAGTACTACCGCCAACAGGGTCGCGCCCTGCTTGACATGGTACTGGCAATAGGGGGAACGTTTTCTCGCGAAGAGCGGAATGAGCAGGAGCAGTCCCGCATACGCGAGCCATGCGATACCTCTGTTCTGCTGCACGTCGGAATCGACGTTGGTTGCCTGAGGCTGCACGGGAGCCTGCTGATAATTCTGCTGAAAGTTCTGCTGTGCGGCAGTGTCAACGGGTGTGCCGCAGCTTGCGCAGAATGTCGCGTTGTCATCCATCTGCTGTCCGCAATTTTTACAAAATGCCATGATGATACTCCTTTTTTTTTACAGAAAGTGTGTGGATTACCACAACATGATTATATGCTAATTTCCACAAGATGTCAACGTACATTCGCAAAGTTTGTCGCATACGATAAAATCACCGGTGCAGAAAGATACCCTTTGGTTTATTTGAATAATGACAGGATGGAAAATTTGTCGCTTATATACAAAAAGGGGCTGTGAAAAAACACCCCAAAAAAACAGACAGGCACATAACCGAAAGCATAGACGGTTATGTGCCTGTTGTGGTATAATAATTTTATGAAAAACAATACCGAAATCAATTATACACCAAAGCAAGGAAGATTT
>JAFUUV010000108.1 GCA_017471345.1 Ruminococcus sp. | reverse complement strand
GGCTCTGCTGAACCGGGCTTGTGTTTTTTATGCTAATTCCTGATAGAAAGTAGACTAATACTTTGCGAGGATATTTTTCGCAAGACAAGGCGAAGGACGCGGCAAGGCTGACGCCTTGCAAGGACGACAACGCAGTATTGCGGAAAATAGACCGCACAGATTGTCTACTTGTTATTAGGTATTAGTATTATGCCAGCACGACGTCGTACCCGGCAAGGTCCATTTGCAGATAGGTCGCGTCGCTGATGTCGATAAAGCCGTCGGCGTTGGTATCGGCAACCATGCGTTCTTCTTCATAAAAGCTTTGCATTTCCGCAAGGTAACGCTGGATAGAGGTCACGTCGGAAATCGTGACGCTGCCGTCGCCGTCAATGTCGCCGCTCTTGTGGATATGTCGGGCGGTGAAGCGGATTTCCCCCATTTCCTCATAAACCGAACGGCTATACACATAGCCCTCAGAGGAAACAATGCGGACAGATACGTCGTAGTCCTCCATCGTGGAATCAAAGCTGACAAACGCTTTCAGATGGGAATTGCCGAAGCTGTATGCCGTGGTCATGCCTTCCTTTTGGCTGACGACGGCGCAGTCCTTGCCAAAGGTCAGCAGCTCGCTGTCGCCGTTCTCATAGTCCACACGCACCTGTGCGCCGTCCATATGCAGCGGAATACACTGCGCGTTGTCGCCGTAGGTGTAGCGCCGCTCAAATACCGTGCCGGGCTTTTGCAAAAGCGTGACGCTCTTTGCCGTTCTGCCCTTGTAGCTTTCCGTTATGTACACATTGACAGAAACGGTGCTTTCATCGCACGCGTAGCGGTCGCCGTAGTCCAGCGTCAGCCGCATGACGGTACTGTCAGATTCGTCCAAGGCAAAGGAAATGCCGGTGACGGTGATGCTATCTCCGGGAAAAACCTCGCTGACGTATTTTTCGCCGTCCCAGCTGAGGTTGTCGCTGTCATACTGACAATCATTGATGCAGTAAGGCTCGGCATAGGTCACATGGAGCGAGGTGCCGTCGAGCATGGCGGCTGTGTCGTTCAGCTCGCTCTCGTCAAACAGATACTTGTCTCCGAAGCTGACGGAGCTGAGCGTGATTTTGCCCTCTTGGGAGGAATCTAAATATTTTTCCGTCACAAAGCTGCCCTGCTCACAGCCAAGCGCCGTGTTGAGCGCCTTTGTCGGCATAACGCCGTACTGACCGCCGCCGTAATAGAAGTAAAAATCACCTTTGCAGAGCGCGTGCCCGTTGATGGGATTCACGCTGACAGGCGCGTCAAGGTCTACCACATAGACCATATTGTCGTAGGTAAAGGATATACCAAAGCCGTCAGGTGACTCCTTGGGATAGATTTCGTCCGCGAAATCCTCGTTGAAAAAGTTGCCGCTGTAACGGCTGCCGTATTCGGAGAAGTCCAACAGCTCGTTGTGCTCGTCAAAGAATGCGTCGATTTGTTTTTTCTTGTTGCCTTCGCTCAGTGACGACCATGATTCGCCCATTGCGTCGGCGGCAAGGCGGTTGATATCCTCCCAGAAGGTTTCCGCGCTGCGGTTCAGGGCGGCGGCGCCGCTGAGGCCGCAAAGCTGCGCCTGCTTTTGGTAGGTATAGCGGAACAGCGGTTCAAACCGTTCCTCTCCGTCCTCTCTGCTGATAAAGCTGCAGCGGACGTTATCTGTCAGCGCGGCGGCGGCATAATAGGGGTTTTCACGCGGATTGCTCTCGATTCCGGGATCCAGATAGTTGTCCCAGAACATCATGTTCGCATTTTTACTGCTGCCGTTGCCGTAGGCAGGAATTCTGGTGCTGAACAGATTTTGGACGCCGTCCTCCTCCACGCGCACCGTTTTGTAGCCGGGAACAGCGCCGCATATACCCTCGTCCGACCACCAGAAAGCACCGGCAACATTGTCTTGCTGCGCAGTCATTTGGTTTGTCCAGCTGCCGGGCATGGCAAACAGTACCTGCTGGGTGACAACGCCTGACGGCGGCGTGTAAACACCCATAGTGCCGCCGCAGCCGATGCTGCCTGCCGCGCTGACAGTCACAGCGCCGGTCGCCGTGCCTGCCGTCAGAATCGCAGCGGCGGTCAGCACGGCTGCGGTCTTTTTCAATTGCTTTTTCATTGCCTTGTTCTCCTTTGGATTGTTTTTCGGAATTTCGGAGAAGAAACCGGGGTCTCCTCTCCTGTTGTCAAAGAGCGCTTGCGCGGCGTTCGCTTATAGAAGTTTACCGATGGTTTGTATGATATGCCGCGAAAACGAACTCTCATTTATTATAACGAAAAGTTTTTGTTTTTTATTTAATTTATAAAATATTTTTTGAATTTTTTTCGTCTTATTCAGTGAAAGGCTTTGACGATACCCTCCGTCCCTTTCACAAAAGCGCGAATCGCACCGAAAATATATCTCTAATTTCCTTTTGCAACGCGCGGTTCGCGCGAACCTTTTTGACGGAAATGTCAATACGGTTCCTCTCTGTACAAAAAAGCCTATGGTCACTGCGGTTTTGCGGTGACCATAGGTCTTTATACAAAAAGGGATTTATGATGATTGCCTGCCGGTGACAGAGGAACGGATGATTTTTTTGGAAGCGGTCTTTTCAAACTCCTCCTCGCGAATCACGAGGCTGACAATCTGCTTTGCGGCAGGAAAACCGCTGTTTACCTCGTCAATCTTCTCC
>JAFUUV010000107.1 GCA_017471345.1 Ruminococcus sp. | reverse complement strand
TTGACAGTTTTCTTGTCGCAGCCCTTGTGATTTTTCACACTCACACATTTGTATTAGCGGTGAAATATCTTTTTCTGCTGACTTGTGCCGCTTTCACCGACCATATAGTAACCGAATTTGCCGCAATATAGTTTTGTCGTCAGCAAGTATTCATCTTCCGCTTTCTTTCTGGCGGGAGCTTTTTTATTCTTGGCGAGCTTTTCCTGCACACGGTCAAACAAATCCTTCGGAACAATCGCCGGAATCACATCGGGGGTTACAATATCCTGAAATTTGTACTCGCCGATATAGCGCCTGTTGTGGAGCATGCGATTCAGGCTATTGATTGAAATCATACCGTTTCTTTTGGTGCGCAGACCTTTAAGCTTTAGATAGTCCACAATCTCCTTCATCGTCATGCCCTCGTCGTATTTTTGAAACGCTTCGAGGACAATCGGCGCGGTGAGAGGGTCAATTTGAAAGAATTTATCTTCGTCAATGATGTAACCGATTGGCAGTGTACCGCCGTTGTATTTGCCTTTGAGCGCGTTCTCCGTCATACCGCGCGTAACCTTTTCCGCAAGCTCGGCGGAGTAGTATTCGTTATAGCTGTCGATCATCGACTCGACAATGATACCGACGGAGGAATTCATAATCGGTTCAGTGACGGAAACGAGCTTAATGTTGTTGCGTTGAAGCAATTGCTTGTACATAAGTGAGTCCAGACGGTTACGGGCGAAGCGGTCATATTTCCAAACCAGCACCACGTCAAACATTTTCTTTTTGCTGTCGGAAATCATGTGTTGAAATTCAGGACGGTTGTCTGTCTTCGCCGAAAACGCGCGGTCAATGTAGGTGTTCAAAATCGTAATGTCGTTCTTTTCTGCAAACGCCATACACTCACGCAGCTGACCTTCAATGCTTTCTTCTCTCTGGTTGTCACTGGAATAACGAGCATAAATCACACCATTCATATAACCACCTCCGTCCGCATTGTAGCGCGGATGGATGGATTTGTCAACTGGTTCAAATGTTTTCTTGAAAAATAGAGAAGAGCCGCAAAATAATTTATTATTTGCAGCTCTCCGAAGGACTATTCTTCTTGATTGGAGTTGTTTTCTTTTGATTGATCCATTAATATACTATGAATGATCTCCTCAATTTTTTCCATGAAATCAGGATTTGGATATGGTCCTGGCATTTATTATTCCTCCTTTAAAAAATTATTATAAGTTATTTCAACAATACTTTTGAACTTACTTTTATCTGTTTCAGAAGTGTCAATCATTTTAAAATCATCTGGTGTAATACAAGGCATATGTTTCCAAAAATTATAGTAGCCTAAAAATGCATATGGAGCATTTTTGCATTGAAATGGTCGAACTGTATATATTCCACATAATGAATCCTCTAAAAAAATGCAGCCATTCTCGTCACATTTAATTGTATATATATTTACTGTTGAATCACCAATCTTAAATTCATGTTTTATGCAGTATTCTTTTAAGAAAATATTTGGTTTTATTTTCAAGAAATCACACACCTCAGGCACATCATCAGGAAAAACAAATGGGCCTATTTTTGTCTTACAGCATGTTCCGCATTTCCTGCATTTCATTATTGACATATTCCTTAAAACTTTCTTTCTTCATATGCTTAAAAATATATTTCCCTCCACAAAGGTTTAATCCTATACTATGGATTTTATTTGTATGGTAAGGGAACATGCAATAATCATGTGAAAAAATTTTATCCCTGCTCCCCTGAAATTCAGTGTATGACCCGTTAAGATATATATTATGTTCGTTTTTCTTTGATACTTTCAAAATAAAGCAACCGGTTAATTCGGATTTTTGTTTTGCATATTCCTCATATGATATAGATAACTTAGAACCTCTTATATATCCACACCCTTTATACTTATGTTTGCGAGAATCATTTGTTAGCTGAAATATTTTAACATTTATTCTTCCTCTTTTTATACTTAGTTTAATAAGTTCGTAAGCTGAATAAATTTGGTGAGTTTCTGGGTGTTCAGACTGATTATAAGATACCCAAAAACCAGTAAGAGAGAATGGAATTCTTGCCTTCTTAGTCAAGTCCTTTATTTTTAACACAATATATTTCAATATTTCAAAAATAATAGTAGCAATAATTCCAGTTATAATAGTGCTAATAACATTTCCCATAAGTATATTTCCTCAACTAGTACTTTATAAATATACTACAATATTTTTATTATTTTTGCAATCGGCACATCACAATAAATATCCAGAAATTAATTGTTAAAAAAATACAAAAATTCATACACTAATTTGTAAATAGATTAACACTAACATAAAAAAGATGATTTGATTACGAGAATACAGTTAAATATGAAAATATGCAATATAACCAAATCAAATGGGATAATTTTGGATTGCATAATGGATTTGAATATGTTAAAATATAGGTGCGACGTAAACAGAATATTTTTACCATTTACAAGTATGTGTTTTTATCTCTTGGTAAAAATGCATGCTCTACTAAAGCATACTTGTTTTGGTAAATGGTTTACGTCGCAGTTAATCGGAGTTGTGCGTTTTTCTGCGCAGCTTCGGCTGCGCATTTTTATTTTGGGAGGGATTCCTATGAAAACATTAAGACAATTAGTACCTATTATATTATCCATAGTACTGATAACAAGTTCTTGCTTATTTACTCCTATCACATCATCAGCTGCACAGGTTAGTAAAAAAGAAGCTGATACTGTACACTACACAAATACATGTAAGTCATTTGGTGGAACAGTTTCAGCTGGAAGTAGACTAAGGTTAAAGTTTGAAAACACAAGTGGAATATGTGGTGGATCTGTTTCAGCTAACCCCAAAGGATCTACCATAACTCGCTATACCTTAAATGGAAAAACTTCAGAAAACATAATGGGATTCAGCGGAGATTGCGATGGACTTGAATATGATATAATGTGTCTGTATGGAAATGCTTCCGTTATGTTTTTTGTTTCGAATGGAACTATCCATTATCGTTGGGATGAAGGACCCAAAATAGATATTGAAGAAGATGTAGCCCCTTTTATAGAATTACTGAATTGTTCAAAACATTTAATTACATCATTGGGGTCAAACATATTTGCACTGAACGATGAAGTTACTTGTGCTGTATCTAAAATAGAAGGCAATCTTGAAGGAGACTTTTATGATAATCAATCGTTAAATTGGAAATCGAGCAATGAAAGTGTCTTGAAAATCACAGAAAGCAAACAGGACTATTCTCAATGCACAGTAAAAGCTGTGGGCTATGGTACTTCCAACCTATCGTTCTATGTCGGTTCAGTAAAAATTTATGAAGCCACCATAAAAGTAGGTATATCCCAAGAGACTTTAAAAGACAACTCAACCCTAACGCTGCTAAAGAATGCCCAAAAATCCGGTAAAAGTATACTTTCTGATTATGATGCCGGCGACACAGCAAAAGTAATTACCTTTGACGTATTGACAAATCTTTTTGATTTGGCAGCCGAGCAGCTCACCGTAGATTTTGGAGGAGATACGCCGGAAGAAAAGGCATTGGATGAAGTTACTCAGAATATTATGAAGGACTATTTTGGGTATAACGGTTCAATTGAAGAACAAAAGCTGAATAGCATTAATGAGAAGTGGAATTGCTTTAAAACCGCTGTGAAAGCGGTCAAAAAACTGCGGTCACAGAAAAAGGAAGCGGAAGCAAAAAAGTTAGCAAAGAATACAATAAAACAGATAACCAAAAAAGGAAACTCTTTTGGAGACAATGTTATTAACGGCTTTAGCAAAGTTTCTCCTTATATTGACGGAGCTTTTACCTATTATGAGATAGCAATGACAGCCGCAATGCTACAGGAATTTGATAAAGCCACTGTTGAATCGCTCCTTAATACTTTTCCGAAGAATACAGCTGCGTATACAGGTTTACAGCGACTATATCATGATATGACCATTGGTTCGGAACAGTATATTGTAGAAAAATTCACACAGGAAACAATTATATCTGCTCTTTCCGAATTTTTGGAAGAAGTTACTTTCCAAGGTAATGAAGGCTTGAAAGAAGCATATTCTTCTGCGTCGGGAATTCTCTCTCTCGTCTATGAAATGTCCGGCGGTGTAACGATGAAAGATATTAGTAGAGCTCGGTCAGCCGTAGCTATAGCCGGAAATGCCTATTCTTTATTGTCTACTAATACAGACAGTGGAAAAAGAGAGATGATATTCAATTTCTGCCTTAGTTCCATTAAGGTGGAGTTGGAAAATTGTATTAAGGTTTGCAAGAGTTCATCTGCTTCATTAAAAAGCAGTGCGCAGTATTATCAAGGCAAGGTAAATAAACTGACCTATGAGAAATACATAAAGAATTGTGCAAATGAATATACTAATCCGCAAGGCGTTTCGTTTGAAAATCCTGACTTGGAAAAATATAAAATCAGCGCTAAAAATTCGACGAATAATAAAACATCATCCCCGGTTGGAGCAAATGAGGATGAAAGCTTTAACGATGAAAATGAGTTAATCATACCATCTTCTACAGAAGATTATTTAGTTACATCTATTTCGGAAAACGGTTTTTCCAATCTTGAGGGTATTACCACAATTTATGTTCCTGATTCAATTGAAGAAATTGGTAATGCAGCGTTTTATAACTGTGTCGATACAAAGAGTATCACATTAGGAAATAATGTGACTTATATCGGCGAAAAAGCGTTTATGAATTGCTCTAATCTCTCTTCAATCAATTTGAATGCAAATCTCATAACAATCAAGGCTTCTGCATTTGAAAACTGCTCTAAACTGACAAGTGCTGTTCTTGGCAAAGAGCTTTCCGAGCTTGGCAATCAAGCGTATGCAAACTGTGAATCGCTGTCAACTGTTTTCGTGTTTAATCCCTCATTGGTTATTCCGGACACAACGTTTGAGAACTGTGGTAACCTGACTATTTACGGATATTCCGGAAGCACAGCGGAAAAATACGCAAATTCTCATAATTTAAGCTTTGAAAGCATTGGCAATAATGTTTCCGAAATCAAAGTAAACTATAATGGAGAACCGACAGTAGAACAATACGGAGTTGTAAGTGCCGATAATCTATCTCTTGATATTACTTATATTGATGGTAAAATCGAAACAATAACAGATGGTATTTCTGTAGTTTGTAATACATCTGTTATTGGCAAACAAAATGCTGTTGTAGTTTACGAAAGCGGATACACAACCTTCGAGGTTGAAGTAGTGAGTAATACTCCTACTGAACTCAGCTTTGATAGTCAGAATTACAACATAGTTATTGGAGATAGAATTATCCCGAATATAACGTTATCTCCTGTAAGCACAGATTATCAAGTTGTATTAACTTCAAGCGATGAATCAATTGCCAAAATTGAAGGTAATTCTATAGTTGCCGTTGGTGAAGGTAATGCTGAAATTACAGCTACTACGGTTGACGGAAACCTAAATGCAAAATGCTCGGTTACCGTTGGTAATAATCAAGCAATTGACTGTAGTGATGGCTTGTTTGACCCTGTATTCTTTATCGCGCCGAGTGACGGAAAATATAGCTTTTCTGTAAAATCCAACAATGCAACAGTAACTATGGTTGACAGCACCGGAAAAGTACTTGAAAGAGAAGAAAAAGCGCAAAACGGTATATTAAACTTTACAGAAACTCTGACTAAAGATGAAGTATACTTGTTGTTTATATCCTCCAACGAAAATAATGACTTGATTATTAATTCTAATGCGGCTGCAAGTGCAGATAGAACTGATATTGACTCAATGAAGGTATCTGTTGAAGGATTTGAGTTCTATGATAGCGATTATCTGCAGAATGTCCTTGCTAATTCAAAGGTAACTATTTTTGTCAATGACGAGGAATGTTATAATGATGGAACAGGAACATTTGTCGGAGAAAACTACACAATAAAAGCCGCTGATTACAAAATTGTTGAGCAAAAATCTGAGTTTAGTGAAAAACCGGATATAATTGTAACCCTTTATTTTAATGAGTCCGGATATAATTGGAATGTTCCTAAACAAGTAGAGTTTCAATTGGAATATTGGGATTTTAATCCTCAATATCAAATCGGCGACACCAGTCTTGATGGTCAAATTAGTATAGGTGATGTAACTGCTATTCAACGGCATCTTGCAGAACTTGCATTATTTACTGATGAGCAGCTTGCATTAGCTGATACCAATGGCGACGGCAGAATTGATATAAGTGATGCTACTCATCTGCAAATGTATCTCGCTGAATATGACGTTGTATTAGGAAAACAATAAAAAGTATTAAAAGTTTTTCTGGACTTTCCACTCAAATAGTGGTATGTTGTTATGCTTGAAAGGCAGGTGAGCACAATGACTACTCTGGAAAATCTTTATTACGGCAACATCGCTCCGCATGAATATGAAGTGGAACGCGGCAGCGAGTATGACGTAACCGCAAAGCTGGTAATTCGTCATGAGCAGGAGTTATCCGCAACGCTGACAGAGCAGCAGAAAATTATACTTGAAAAAATCAAAGACAATAACACAGAGCTAATGAACCTCGGCGAACGCAATGCGTTTTGCCGGGGCTTTTCTTTGGCGGTCAGACTTTTGACAAAATCCATGAGTTACAAAACCTAACGCGCAAAATTTCGCCCTGTGTGGCGCAAATAAAAAGCTCTCAGTCGTACCCGACCAAGCCGAATAAAGCCCACACAGTCGATTTGTCGCGGTTTGTGAGCGTGTTTTGTCACAACTTCTCAGGAAACGGTTTTAGGTTGTCCCAGCATTTTACGGACTTTTCAAAAAGTTTGACATTGATATAGTGAGAGGATTATTTATCTGGTGAAGGTTTTAATTTGTCCGCGACAAGTATCACCGCTAAAGCGATACTTCCACAATAATATTGCAAATATGAATACTACTCCCACTTTTGCAGTCCCCTGTGCAATCCAGACAGGAAACGTCTTGTTTTAATGTTGAATTTTCTACATACCACAGTTTTACGAAAACTGGACAAGGTTTTCTGAATCCGGTATAATAATACTGTACCCTTGGAAAAGGTGCTGCGAGATAGGGCATGTGAACAGTTCAGCATGTCAGCAAGACGTTCTTTATGGACCCCAAACATAACCAAATGATTATGAGTCTTGTAGAGATTAGCCTAACGGAAACTGATTGGTTAGTCTCTGCAAGGCTCTTTTTGTCTGGAAAATATTTATGAGAAAGGAGTTGGTGATTTATGATTGTTTGTAAATATTGTTATTGCAACCAATCTATAAAATGTACGGCAAGTACGGCAGATACGATAAATCCCCGTGGGGGATTTTGCTGTCTTTACTGTCCTTGCCGTCCGCAGTAGGATTTTTTGAAAGCAGGAATTGTTCGGAGGGAGCTGAGGCAAGCAGAGCGTCCGGCTGTCCGCCAAACGCAAAAAGCCGGGCAGAAGCCCGGAACCCACTTTTATATAAACCACGGAGGTAACAATTACGGCAAATAGAAAACGAAATCAAACCATATCCATCCGGTTAACACCGGCAGAAAAGAAAGAGATTACAGCCAAAGCGAAGCAGGCACAAATGACCTTGACGGACTATCTGATTGCGTGTTCACGCAACACGGAAATCAAAGTAACGGACTTGTCAAAGGTGCTTATGGAGTTGAAACGTATCGGCAACAACATCAACCAAATCGCGCGGAAGGTAAATTCCAAGCGTTTCTTCTTCGGCAACTTCAATTCTGTTATCGAAGGTCAGCGCAAAATCTATGACGCGATTCTCAGCTTGACGGGAGATGACAGCTGATGGCAACCGTCATGTATATCCCCGAACACCAGCAAAACCGCTTTGCCATGCGAGCGGTTATTAACTACTGTATGCAAGAATACAAAACCTTTGACAACAAATCAAAACGGCAATTAATCAGCGGAGTCAACTGCGACGGTGCAAATGCCTTCCAAGAATTCATGGCAACCAAGAAGGTTTACGGCAAAAACAACGGATTCTTCTTCTACCACTATGCACAATCCTTCTCTCCGAAAGAGAAGATTACTCCTGAACAAGCGCATGAAATCGCTCTTGAATTTGCGGAAAAGGCGTGGTCAGGTCATGAAGTTTTGGTCACAACTCACTGCGACAGAGAGCATATTCATTCGCACTTCGTCATCAATTCCGTAGGCTTTGAGTCGGGAAAGAAACTGCGGCAATCGCCGTCTACGCTCAAACATTTGAGAAAACTCAGCGACGAAATCTGTATCGCTCATGGGCTTTCTGTGCTCCAACCGTATCAGGACGGCAAAAATAGCATATCGTCCAGAGAGTATCGCGCGAGGTTAAAAGGCAACAGTTGGAAAGATAAGCTGGCGAAAGACATTGATAAAGCGATGGAGTTTAGCAGCAGCAAGGACGAATTTATCCGCTCCATGTCTATTCTCGGATACCATATGACGTGGACAGATAAGAGAAAATATCTCACCTTTCACTGTCCCAACGGCAAAAGCTGCCGTAACATTAAGCTCCACGACGAGAAATATCTCAAAGATAATATTGAGCGTGAACTGTTCCAAAGAGAGTTTCCCGGTGGAGAAAAGCTGCCGACAGGCTGGGAAGATTCATGTGAGTTGTACGAACAACATCTCCGAGAACGTGCTCTATCCAAAGCCGGAATGCAAAGAACCGCTGACAGCTATTCTGATATTGGCAGCGGAGTCAGCAGTCTTGTCGGAGCGATTTCAAAAATCGTTGACAATGATTCCGAAGACCCGGACGAGCGCAGAAAGCGTATTGAAGCCGATGAAAACGGCACTGCTCTCGGTACTATTCTCGGTTTAGGTATCGGTATGGCAACCAACGCAGCAAACGACAGTCAGAAAGATTCGCATGAAGATGAACCTGATTATGAACAGGAAGAATATAAAACCAGAGAAGAAATCCTCCATGAAATCTTCGGCGCCGACGATTATGACTACGACGATTATTATGACAGCGAAGATGAAGATGAGGACGAAGGCTTCTCTATTAGTATGTAAAACAAATCAAAAGAAGGGACTGATGACAAATATGCTTTGCTTTTATTCCAAAGCCAACCTTAATCGCAGTAAACAAATGACATTAATCCGTCGATCATACTACGACGAGAAAAGGCATTAGCTATGAATACAATATTCAATTTAACAAAAATCACACAAGGATAAGGGGGATTTGGAAAAATAATAATGCCGTGATGCCTTATGGCATCGAAGAAAACAGAAATTCCACAGCATGAGCTTCAAGCCCTCGCAAGAACATTTGCTGATGATATCGTTTCCTTTTTTGAATCCGAAGAAGGTCAACGTGAGTATGAAGAATGGTTAAGAGAGATAGAAGAAAATGAGGATTTAGCATAAATAAAAGCAAGGCAGTGTGTTTGATGAATGCTGCCTTGCTGTCTATCAATCGCTTTTTTTACCTTTTCCGGGAGAAACTTCTAATCCATGTATACTTTCGGAATTAATATAGAATAGAATATTGTTTGAGTCGGGTTTGTATAGTGAGCCATCTTGATATTTTATCGTATAATTATATATTGCGATGTCACATTGGGAATTGGAATTAACATCATAATATTTGACTGTACCAAAAACCTCAACATCCATATTATTGAACTTTGTAAAGAATCTAACATTAGCACCTAATTTTTTATCAAATAGCATTTCCCAAATGTTTTTATCACCGGTTTCTCTGCCTAGAAAGATGGACGCTTTTTTATAAATTGACGTGAGTCTTATCTTTACATACGCTAATGCTAGTAAAAAACCTAAAACTATTGAAATAATACTAATTACAACTTCTGCCCAATTTAAATAAGAGTTTATTAGCTTGCAAATTAATTGAATAAAATAGCTGATGAGTACACTACCCACTACTGTAAACTCGTAGGAATTTGATTTTCTGGTGAAGTAATTTACTGTTAAGATAAAAACATAACCAGGAAAAAACAATTGCAGAATATCATTTAGGTGTTGAAACAAATCATCAAACATAATTAATCATCTTCTTTCTTTTTTTCTGGTTTTGGAGGAGGAAAGGGATCTGGATTTTCTGGAGGTTTTGGAGCAGAAACCATTAATATAATATTATTGGATCTATGGTGATAAGAACCCCGATGAATTCTACGAAATCTATTTTGTGTTGTTTTTTTAGTTGTTACTTGATATCCATTAATCTTTAAGATTTTGTGAATTACTGGTAAAAAACCTCTGCGCGTACCCTTTATCAATACTTCTACTGTGTTTTTTTCGGTTGGACTTTCTAAGACACATTTAACAATTCCTCTTTTAGTATATGGGTATAAAACCTGTTTTATTTCTTCAGGATTAGCATTTTTTTTGGAATAACTGATATAAATACTTTTTTCATCTTTACCCCTCCTTATTTTTTGAATTGATTTGATATTTATAAAGCATAAACCATAAATAAAGCGATAGCTGCTTTTCTGCTTTTTGTACCCATTTACACAGTAAAATCGCTATTTATTATTAATACAATTCCGATAGAATGTATAGGGCATTTATAAAGTGCAATGTTGGGCCGCGAGGGGTGCTGAATAGGGTCGCATAAAGTACATAGATACATGCATGATTATACAGGTCGCTTCTAAGCACTCCGTCGCCCTTGACAGTAACTGAATAGCATGATGATAAATTCTCGGCGACGGAAAACTCGGGAATATATAATAAACAAAAACTTGTTCCCGTCTGATTTCAAATTATATCATGCTTTCAGTTACTGTAAAGGGTTCCCGCTACGCGGCGACTGTTATAGCAGCGGGTGATATGCTTTGGCTCGGGAGAAATCTGAGAATATCTATGAAAAATTATTAAGTGTATCATTTTTGTAACCCGAGCACTTTTTATGCACTTTTATTTTACCCTAAACACGATAGAATTAATAAACAGGTTCATATCACATATCAGTGTTTGATAGTATGTTATTAACCACACATCGTTATAGTCACTACATTTTAAAATATATAGAAAGAATTACCAAGATTAGTATACCATAATTCAATAAATAAAATCAATATATATGCGAATCATTCAATGTAGAATTTTGAAGCTTATAAATGTGTAATACATCCCAAAAACACATTCTAATCTGTGAAGACTATCTAAAATATATTTAGAATTGAATTATTGTAAATTTATTATTCTAAAAGCAAACATACTTAAGACCCTTAATCTTACTTTTTTTACTATTATAATTCGGATACGCGTAGGAAAAGACAAATCCGAACCCGTCTCCAACAGGGAGAAGGTTCGGATTATCTTCGCTTGGTGCAGGTAACAGGACTTGAACCTGCATGAAATTGCTTTCACATGGACCTGATGGTTACACCACGTCGGTGAAGCCCTGCTTTTCCCATTCCTATGCGGTTTGTTGAGTGTAGTATAGCATAGAGATTCGGAGATGTCAAATGGGAATCCTGATTCGTGACGCGATTGAGAAATATAAAGAAAAGCACGGGAAGATTTAAATATGAATAAATCAAGATTAACTATTGATTAATTTTAATAATAATGATAAGTTGATAAATAAAGTTAAGCCTTATCTGATATTTACGGGTACTATCCATGCGGACGAGGGCTGTCCGCTGTATGAGGATATGAGGTCAGGAAAATTTAATGAATGTACTATCGGAGAATACATAGCCGAGAAGGAGCTTTTGTTAAACCTCATAGATATACCCTGCTACTATTTCGGACTGCATCCGTCGAATGTCGTACCTGTACACGGTATAATTCCGCAGAATAAGAAAGCGCTGCTTTCTGAGCTGCAAGACGCCGAAGAAACCTTTGGCGAGGAAAAATTGAAGTCAATCCCGAGGCGAGTGTCTGAGGGAGCTATTGTTTGATTATAAGATTATTAACTTTTTTGACAAACATTGTGATGTCAACTATAATATAACTGCTCGTTGGAGGGCAAGTTTACCGAATTACGGAACAACAAGTCGGATAAGATGGCAACTAAAACGCTTGAGAGATTGACAAGAACATTGTTATCATTTATACTCTTAACAGGCAAAGAACATCATGCCTGTTATTTTTTTGATTATCAGTTAGCTCCGCCTAACTGATATGCTTGATTATGAAAAGATAGCATCGATTATCTCGCCGCTATGTGGAACAAATTGGCTGTATGGGTATAGATTTTTTGGTGAGTCTATGCTAACTTATATACTGCCGGCAATAACAATAAAGGAGTTTCACATGAGTAATCAACAACAAAAGAAGATTATCGGCGGAAGAGATTTAATCAATATCGGTATCTTCACCGCAATTATATTTATCATTACTATGGCTGTTATGCCTATTGGGTTTATTCCTGTTTTAATGCCCTTATACTGCGTCATTATCCCGGTAGTCGGAGGTATTCCGTGGATGCTGTTTGCTACAAAGGTAAAAAAACTCGGTATGGTTTTCATTATGAGCATGCTGCTCGGCTTGTTGTTAATGCTTACGGGAATGGGCTGGTACGCGCTGCCCGTATGCGCCGTGTCGGGAATAATAACAGAGCTTATTTTAAAACTCGGAGCATATAAAAGCAAAAAACATACGGTAATAGCGCACGGTGTATTTTGTACTTGGTTGTTCGGCAGCTACATCCCGCTGATTTTTATGGCGGATACATATTGGCAGCAAAACGCGGATTACGGTGAGGAGTTTATTTCCTCGGCAAAGAGCATTTTCCAAATTTGGACTGCGCCTGTGTTGATTGCGCTGTGTGTAGCCTTTGGGATTCTCGGCGGCTTGCTTGGACTGAAAATAATGAAAAAGCATTTTGCTAAGGCTGGGATTGTCTGATGTTAAAAGGTGATTACGGAAAGAAAAGCTTTATAAACCCGATAACAAAGCTTGTGCTTTTGGTAACGCTTCCTGCTTTTTTAATGGGCGGGTTAGGAGGAACAGACGCGGAAATATTCACCTTGATATTTCCGCTTGTTTCTCTTTTTCTGCTGTTTATATCCAAAAATCTTAAGGCGGGAATGGTTGGGCTGTTGATGTATATTGCAGTCATAATCGCATGGTCTGTACTGCCCTCAGGCTCAGACGGCATATTTCATATTATATTGTTTATTGTTGTAGGAATAGTAACAGGACTTCTCCCCTGCGCGTTGATGAGTGTTTATGTTATTTCAAGCACAACCGCAAGCGAATTTATTACCGGAATGAAAAAGCTCTTTATACCCGATGTGATTACAATTCCGATGTCGGTTATCTTCCGATTTTTTCCAACGGTTAAGGAAGAAATTCAAGCGATTAACAAGGCGATGACAATGCGCGGCATACGCTTTGGCGGAAGAAACGCGGCGGGAATCTTAGAATACAGATTGATCCCCATTCTAATGTGCTCTCTTAAAATCGGCGACGAGCTTTCTGCCGCTGCACTGACGCGGGGCTTGGATTCGCCGCGCAAGCGCACAAATATTTGCGATACCCGCTTTAGATTTCAGGATTTTTTTCTTTTGGCACTCTGCTTCTGTGCTTATTTGGTATGGGTATTGAGTCTATTCGGAATTCACTTCGGGGAGGTTGTGAAACTATGATTGAACTAAAAAACGTCAGTTTTACGTATCTTTCCGAAAACAGTGACGAATCAAGTGCCGAGTTAAACGGAAGCCTGAGTAATATAGATTTAAGAATAGAAAAGGGTTCTTTTGTGCTTCTTACAGGCCCTTCGGGCTGCGGTAAAAGCACGCTTTTAAGACTAATCAATGGCTTGATTCCGCATTACTATTCAGGCAAGCTCGAGGGAGAGGTTGTGATTGACGGCGAACCTGTCAACGATAAGCCGCTTTGCAAATCGGCTGAGAAAATCGGCACGGTTTTCCAAAATCCGAGGTCGCAGTTTTTTAATGTAGATACCACAAGCGAACTTGCCTTTTTGAGTGAAAATCTGGGTGTAGAAGCCGAAATAATCAAGAGCAGAATTGAACAAACCGCCGAGAGCTTTCAAATAAAAAATCTACTGGACAGGAGTATTTTTCACCTGTCCGACGGCGAAAAACAAAAGATTGCCTGCGCTTCAATTGAGGTCGGCAAGCCTGAGATTATCTTGCTTGACGAGCCCTCGGCAAATCTTGATTATCATGCGACAATGCAGCTGAGGAAGCTAATCGCGCAGTGGGTCAGGCAAGGAAGAACCGTCATCGCGGCGGAGCACCGCCTGTTTTATCTTTGGGATTTGATTGACAGAGTAGTTTTAATGGATGACGGAAAAATCATCAAAGATTATAATAAAAATGAGCTGAATAAGTTAAGCGATAATGATTTGAGTGAATTAGGTTTGCGAAGCGCCCATTCGCCCGCGCCTACGGAAATAGAGTTGCCCGTTGTAACAACGGATGATAAAACGCTCACCATAAATAGCCTGCGATTTGGCTATAAGCAGGGCTTTTTCAACCGTTCAAAAGTAAATAATAACATCATAGATATTCATAATATGGAGCTTGCGCTTGGAAAAATCACCGCGATTACCGCCGCTAACGGTGAAGGTAAAACGACCTTCCTGAATTGTCTGTGCGGCTTGGAAAGGCGGAGCAAGGACGATATAATAATTAACGGCGCGCCCTTTAAGCGAAGAAACAGACTTAACAGTTTCTTTATGGTTATGCAGGACACGAATCATCAGCTGTTCACCGACAGCGTGCTTGAAGAGGTGATGATCAGTCTGCCCGAACCGAATGAAGATAAGGCGCTCAAAATACTCGAAAGCGTTGACCTTGTTTGTTATAAAGAACGTCACCCGATGGCGTTGTCGGGCGGTCAAAAGCAAAGACTCGCCATTGCCTGTGCGGTTGCCTCAGAACGGGATTATATATTATTTGATGAACCGACAAGCGGTCTTGACTATGGGCATATGAAAGAGATTGCCGCGCTGATGAGGCAATTAAGAAATTTGGGAAAGACTGTCATCATTGTTACGCACGACAGCGAATTTATTGAAGCTTGCTGTGAACGCAAGGTTAATTTTGTGAGCAGGGGTTAATATGAACAGAGATTTTTTAGAGCCGTTTCTTAAAATCCGCGGCGCTGAATACAATTCAAAAAGGCGAAGATTGCACGTGCCTCTCGACAATAACGGCGGGAATCTGACAACCGTGTTCTTCTCTCCATATGTTATGGTGCAAAGAATAGAGATTCATTCCCATACTATCCCCGATTTTTCAAGTACGATTGACGAAACATGTTATCTGAAAATCAATTACTGTCAAAGCGGCAGGTGCGAGCTTTCCTTAAACAACGGAGAGCGCACCTATCTTTCAGGCGGAGAGCTTGCCGTTGATACGGGTCAGGCGACAGACAGCTTTTATTATCCCAACGCTGAGTACACAGGGATTGAGATTTTTGTCTTTTTAGACAGCGATTGGCGCAATGATTTAACCTTACTCGGAGAAAGCGTTGAGATTCCGAATCTTCTTGCGGAGAGCTGTCGGAAATACAGCAGACCGCAGATAATACAGACTGATGATGAAATAAAAAGCATTGCCGAAAGTATTGATCGTCTGATTGCGGCGCAAGCGGAATATGCAAGAGTTTACCTGAAATTTTTGGAGCTGCTGTTTGCATTGGGGAATAAGGATTTCGGCAACGGAAAACAAAAAAGAAGCTTCTATACCTCAACGCAAGCGGAAATAGCCAAAAAGGTATATGATAAAATTTCAAACAATTTAGATATACGCTATACCGCGAAAGAATTGGCGGTTGAATTCGGAGTGAGTGAAACAAGCCTGAAAACCTATTTTCGCGGTGTTTACGGCTGCGGCTATGCTGAATTCCAGCAAAATCTCCGGCTGAAAAAAGCCGCAAACTTACTTGCACAAACAGATAAAAAAGTAATTGATATCGCGTTGAGCGTCGGCTACAAAAGCCAGCCGAAATTCGGAGCGGCTTTTAAGGAGCGATATAAGGTTTCTCCCTTAGAGTATCGCAGAAGATGCAAATTCGAGAACAAAACGGAAGGTGATAGAAATGTCCTCGATAAGAGGTAAATTTTTTAAGATGATGATGCGGATGCAGAACATCAACCCGATAGCGCATCCCGAAATGGAACAGAAAATGAAGCGAATGTCGGAAAAATATTCGCACACGAAGCCGAAGAAGGGCTACTCGCTTGAGTGTCTTACTACGCCAAAAGGCACAAAATACCAACGGCTTAGAATAGACGGCACCAAACCCTCGGGCAAGGTGATTTACTATATGCACGGCGGCTGCTATATCAGCGGACTTACCTATAATTACCGTGACTTCTGCGCGCTGTTTTGCGACCTGATAAACGGAGCGGAGATTGTCCTTTTGGATTACAAGCTTTCTCCTGAATGCAAGTATCCCACCCAGCTGAGTGAAGCGCTCGATTTATGGGATGAGCTGACCTCGAGAACAGAGCCTGAAAACATTATAGTCGGCGGAGATTCTTCGGGCGGTAATCTTGCGCTTGCAATGCTGTTAAAGCTGCGTGATAACAAAAGGGAAATGCCCTGCGGCTGCTTTTTCCTTTCGCCGTGGACGGATATGACCGCTTCGGGAAAAAGCTATGCCCTGAATTATCAAAGGGATGTAGAGATTGGCGATAAAAGGGGAACGTTTGACGAAGTAACACGCCAAAAACTACTTGACAGCTACCTTTTCGACTATATCGGCGCAGCCGACCGCAAAAGCCCGTATGTTTCGCCTGCCTTTGCCGATTACAGCGGTTTTCCGCCGATGCTGTTCTTCGTTGGCGGGCACGAAATGCTGCTTGACGATACGCTGACGGTTTATAACAAAGCCAAACGTGCAGGTGTGGATGTTATGCTTGAAACACAGCCGGAAATGTTCCACAGCTATGTGCTTTATCAAAACTATATGCCTGAGAGCAAAGAGTCCTACAATACATTAAAGCGCTTTATTTTTAAGCATTTGGGTTAGCGAAAACTAACCCGATACAAGGAGTGATCTGATTGAAAAAAGAGAAAAAACAGTCGAATCTGTCACGGCTGATGTATTACGCGGGAGGGTATAAAATCCTGACACATTTGTCATGGATTCTGAGCTTTTTAAGCTCGCTGGTTGCGTTGCTTCCGCTTGTGTACATCTTCTTTATCATCAAGGAAGTGATTGAGGTCGCGCCCGATTACGCAAAGGCAACCTCGATTGTCCAAAACGGCATAATGGCGGTAGTGTTTGCCGCGCTTGCATTGATAATTTACTTTGCATCGCTGATGTGCTCGCACGTAAGCGCATTTCGAATCAGCAGCAACATCAAGCGCGATTTGCTGAAGCACATCATCAAGCTGCCGCTCGGTTTTTCAGAGGAAATGGGAAGCGGAAGAATCCGCAAGATTATCAACGATTCCTCAACCGCGGCGGAAACCTATCTTGCGCACAATATGCCCGATATGGCGAGTGCAGTAGCCACGCCGCTCGGTATGGTCGTAATGATGTTTATAATCGACTGGCGCTTCGGATTAGTTTCAGTTCTGCCTGTGATTCTTGCTTTCCTCTGTATGATGAAAATGATAGGTCCGCAAATGCAGAAGGATATGAAGGCGTACAACGACGCGTTAGAGGATATGAACAACGAGGCGGTAGAGTATGTGCGCGGAATTCCTGTTGTCAAAACCTTTGGGCAAACTGTGCACACCTTCTCGCGTTTCAAAGCGTCAATTGAAAATTACGGAAAATTCTGTATTTCCTATACCAAACGCTGCCGTCAGCCGATGTTATTCTTTATGGTGTTCATCAACAGCGCGTACGCGTTTTTGATTACTCTTGCTCTTATTCTATCTCAGGGCAGCGCGAACATCGCTGCCGATATTATTCTCGACTTCATTTTTTACGTCATCATCACGCCCGTAATCACAACGACAATGCAGCGCGTGATGTTTATGAGCGAGGGCGAAATGACGGTTGCCGACGCGTTCGAGCGCATTGATTCTCTTCTCAATTTAAAACCGTTTGAAAAGAACGAGAGCACTAAAATACCGAAAGACAGCTCCGTCACCTTTGAAAATGTATCGTTCCGATACAGCGGCGCAAAAAGCCTTGCGCTTGACAACGTTTCCTTTACAGCCGTAAGCGGCAAAACTCTCGCGCTTGTCGGTGCTTCGGGCGGCGGAAAAACAACCGTTGCCGGACTTATCTCGCGCTTTTGGGACGTGACCGAAGGCGCAGTAACAATCGGCGGAGTTAATGTTAAGGATATCGACAAATCCGAGCTGATGAACACGGTGTCCTACGTTTTTCAGGACAGCAGGCTGTTAAAGCGCTCAATTCTCGATAACGTAAGATTATCACGCCCCGACGCTACGGAGCAGGAGGTAATTCTTGCGCTCGAAAAAGCGCAGTGTATGGATATAATCGAAAAATTGCCTGACGGAATTCACACCGTTATCGGCACAAAGGGCGTATACCTTTCAGGCGGCGAGCAGCAGCGCATTGCCATTGCGCGTGCGATTCTCAAAAACGCTCCTGTTGTTGTGCTCGACGAAGCAACCGCTTTTGCCGACCCCGAAAACGAGTATCTTGTGCAGCAGTCATTTGCCGAGCTTGCGAAGGATAAAACCGTGATTATGATAGCGCACAGACTGAGCACCATTCAAAACGCCGACAACATTATCGTCCTTGATAACGGCAAAATCGCCGAGCAGGGCACGCATAATGAGCTATTAAAGCAAAACGGAATTTACAAAAAGATGTGGGATAATTATCAGTCCTCAATTGCTTGGAAGGTAGGTGAGCACAGTGCTTGATAAGATTATGAAACGCTACGCTATGTCGCGCGACGGCGCAAAAGGATTTGTTAACGCCGTATGTGCCTGCGTGGTATCGGATATTGTGCTGATGATGCCTGTCAGCCTTCTCTACTTTTTTACGGGCGATATGCTCGAAAATACAATCGACAGCGGAAGAATCATCTTTTATATAATCGGGATCGTCATTTCTCTTTTGCTGATTTATGTCACGCAGTTCTGGCAGTACAACGCGACCTATTTTTCTACTTATAGAGAAAGCGCCGTGCGCCGCATTACCCTTGCGGAATCACTCAGAAAGCTTCCGCTGTCCTTTTTCGGCAAAAAGGATTTGAGCGACCTCACAACCACCATTCTCAACGACTGCACGGTGATTGAACACACCTTCTCCCACCAGGCGGCGCAGTATTACGGTTCGATTATTTCAACGGTCATTATCGCTGTTTCACTGTTCGTTTTTGACTGGAGACTGGCTCTCGCGTCCGTTTGGGTTTTGCCTGTTTCACTGCTTGCGGTTCGACTTTCTAAAACAGCTCAGAACCGCTTTAACAAGCGAAAAAACGACACGCGCGTTCAAATGGAGGACGGCTTGCAGGAGGCAATCGAAGCCCTGCGCGACCTTAAGAGCAATAACGCCGAGCAGGAGTACATTGACGGCTTAGACGGAATCATCAAGGATTATGAAAAGAAGTCAATAGCCGCTGAATTAGGCGTTGCGGCGTTTGTTGTTCCTGCACAGATGTTCTTAAAGCTCGGAATAGCTACTACAGCCCTTGTCGGCAGTACGCTCCTTTTGGGCGGGCTAATTACCGTCATGACCTTCTTTATGTTCCTGCTGGTTGTGTCACGTTTGTATGAGCCTATGAGCGGCATGCTGATTAATCTCGGCGCGCTCAACGCCGCTCAGGTAAATATCGACCGCACAAATGCTATGAATGACATTAAAAAGCAGAATGGCAGACAGGAGTTTACTCCGAAGAATTATGACATTCAATTTGAGCACGTCGGTTTTGAGTACAACGATGACGAGAGCATTCTTGACGAAGTAACCTTTACCGCCAAGCAGGGCGAGGTCACCGCATTAATCGGACCCTCGGGCGGAGGAAAAACTACCGTATCACGATTGGCGGCTCGCTTCTGGGATGTGACAAAAGGAAAGGTTACCTTCGGCGGCGAGGATATTTCCGAAGTCGATCCCGAAGCGCTCTTGAAGTATTATTCCATTGTTTTTCAGGACGTTACACTTTTTAACAACACTATTATGGAGAATATCCGAATCGGTAAAAATGGCGCTTCCGACGAGGAGGTTATAAATGCCGCAATGCTTGCCAACTGCGATGAGTTTGTATCGCGCTTGCCCGACGGCTACAATACAATAATCGGAGAAAACGGCGAAAAGCTCAGCGGCGGCGAACGTCAGCGTATTTCCATTGCAAGAGCGTTCTTAAAGGACGCGCCGGTTATCCTGCTTGATGAAGCGACAGCTTCACTCGACGCGGAAAACGAAACGCTGATTCAGCAGTCCATCTCACGCCTTATCAAAGATAAAACTGTTATGATTATCGCTCACCGTATGCGCACTGTCGCCGGTGCGGACAAAATAGTTGTAATCAAGGACGGCAGAGCGGACGAACAGGGTACGCCCGAAGAGCTTGAAAAGCAGAACGGCATATACGCGAAAATGTTGGCTTTACAAAAGTAAAATGAAGTGCAGCGGAGCATAATTCGCTGCACTAGTTTTTTATCAAAACATTCAGAGATATTGATTTTATTATCAAAATATGTTATACTGATTTTATTGGTTAGCAGCGGCTAACCAATGGTGTTAATAAGCTGCTAAAGGAGTTTTGCTATGTTGTTAATATTTTCAATTTTGGGATTGTGCGGAGGGCTGCTCTGCTGTGCGGGGGATATCCTGTTCGACCTCAAGGGCGCGGGCAACGAGAAGCTCGGCACATCCAAGAACATCGACAGTAATTGGATGAAGATGTCGGAGTGGCGCTTTGGCGCGTCGATTCTCTGCGCATTTTTCGGCGATGCGGGAATAGGCTTTGGCTTTTATTCTATCGCTTCGCAAATCAGCGGCAGTCACCCAACGTTCGCTTTTGTCATGAGCATCCTCGCTTTTATCGGTTGTATCGGCGGCTTTTTCGTTCATTCAATGGTTTGTATTCAGGCGGTCATCTACAAGCGGATTATGGGTATGAGTGAAAAGAATTTCGAGATTGCCGACAATGCCTTGGAGGGTTTGTATAAGGCAATCACCATTCCGTTTTTCCTGAGCTATCTCATTTTGATGGCAGCGGATATTTGCCTTATTGTCGCAATCCTTATCGGCGCGCTGGATGTCCCGAAATGGATGGCGGCGCTCAATTCAATTGTATTCCTGATTATCGGGGTAACGCTGCGGAAAATCAATCCTAAGACCTTTCAGGATTTGCCTGGGATTATCATGCCGAGCCTCGGACTCGCGATGGTGGGGCTGATTGGTATCGTTGCTTTAGGGTAAGTAAAAATTGAATTACCCGGATTATTTTCAAAATCCACTCTGCACTCTTTCCGTTAGATTGCGGCGCTTTTCAAAAAATACAAGGAACAACACAAAAAATACACAGGGTCGGCTCAACAATTTTGTCAAGAGCCGACCCTGTATGCTATTCAAAAAAAACATTTGATACTAATTCTTGATAAAACGCTTAATGTGTTTTATCAAAAGGGCGCCGCAAAATGATTAAATTATCGTTCGTGCAGCCACAAGGTCAGCTTGCCGAGCGAAGGAATTTTGCCGACGACTTTGCCCACAAGGTCATCAGCACCGACGCTGCCGATGTCGTTGGCGTTATTGGCGTCGCCTTTTGTGATGAACTGTAAATCTCCGTCAATCGTTTCCGCCTTCACAACGCGGTGCATGACCGTTTTGCCGTTGTGACGGAATTGGATAACATCGCCGATGTTCACGCTCTCTGTGCCGCAGTTTTGCACTAGCAGCACATCGCCGACAGCAATTTCCGGCTGCATACTTCCTGTCGCTACTGAAACCGGATGAACCGGCAGAAACCCCGCAAAAAAGAGAACAACCGCCGCCAGCAGCACGCCGCCTATACCGGCTGAAATGCGTTTTATCATCCGCGTGCGATGATTGAAATGCCGGGGCTGTTTGTTGTTTCCAAACGCGCAGTCGAGCACAATAAGAAACATCATGGCAAGCACGGTGCTGATAATAGCTGACAACCGTCCGGGAAAATCCGGCGCAAACGGCAAAATGGCGGTGACGCCACGCGACAAAAGCGAAAAGAGGAACGCCGCGGCAAACCGTCCTTTGTAAGACAGCGCCGTCAGCAGCAGCGACTCCGCGAAAAATTCGATAATCCGGAACGCGTTGATTTCGCTCAGCGGAACACGTAAAAGCAAGTCGGCAGCGCAAAAGGCTGCCCCAATGATGACGCAGACGGGCAAGCGAAATTTTTTGCCTGACGCCAGCAAATAAACCGTGGCGGCACGCAGCAGCTCCATCAGGAGCAATATCCCTATTGTTCCGCATGCGGCAACGGTAACGCTGACGGTTTTGAAGCCGAAAAAGAAACCGCCCGAAAACATCAGCGCCAAACGGAGCAGCGAAAACACCGCGCTCCAAAACAGTATGTCGCCCCGGTACGCTTTGCCGGGCAGCAGAATATTTTGTTTTGCAGCTTGCCAAACTTTACGCATGCTTTATTCCTCTTTTGCTTTTAATTTGATGACCACATACCCTGCCGCTACCGCGAAGAGCATAAGAACGGAAACCGCTGTCACCGCACCTGTTTTGACCGCGCTGTCGCTTTGTGCTCCGTTTGCTGCATCAGGCGTGGCGGCAGGGCTTGTGACGGATTTTGCATCATTTCCTCCGGGTACGGGAGCCGTTGCCGGCTCTTCTTCGGCGGTATATATCAGACGAAAAGCGTAATTGCCTTCCGTCAGCTCTTCGAAGCTGCGCGTGGACTTCTTTTCCCACGACACAACAACAGTCAGTGTGCAGATTTCTCCTGCCTTTAGGGTTTCTCCCTCAATGCCGTCCGCAAGTGTGACGCTGAAATCCTCTAATGAGCAGTGCGGCGCGTCAACCTGTGCTAGGGTTGCGTCAAGCCTGCCGGTGTTTTGGATTTTCACCTCAATTTCAGCGTAGGAACCCGGCATGGTGAAAACGCCAAGGTGCGGCGTAACGGTGTCGTCGTTGAGGCTCACGGTGCAGTTTCCGTCAATTCCTGCCGTCGATTTGATTGCCGCGTCAAGAATCTTCACCGCAAAAACGTGTTCCTCTGCCGCTGCCGGAAAAGCCGCAGAAAGGCAGAAAGCTGCAATTGTTACAATTGCAGCGACAGCCTTATGTATCGTCGAGGAATTATGTTTCATGTTCATTCCCCTTTCTGCCGGAAAGCGGATTAGCTATGGGTGTGACCTGCTGCGGGTGCTTCGTTGACAGCGTCCTGCGCGTAGTTCAGAACAATGCTGAAGGAAGCAGCGTCCGCGTTCAGCTCCTCATCGGTGTCCTTTACCTTTACTACAATATTGAAGCTGCACTTTTCGCCGGGAGCAAGGGTTTCCTTGTCAAAAGCGGGAACACTTACCTCATATACATTTTCATCAAGCGCGGTGAAATCAAAGGTATAGTCGGACAGTTTTGCGTTTACGCTTCCCTCGTTGGCAACGGTCAGCTTGTAGTTAGCCCATGCGTTGGGCAGAGAGAAGTTGACATCCGCATAATCCGCTTTTGTGTCGGTGTACACAGCGCCGCCGACCTCTGCGGCAGGAACTGCTCCGGTGTAGTTGATGGAATAGCTCCAAACAGCGTCTCTTCTGCTGCTGTACACCTGAACGCCGTCAGCCTTCAGTTCGCTGCTTCTGGCGTTGCGCGCTTCGTCCGCCTCATCGGTAGTGTCATAATAACCCACAACCTCGGTTACGGTGCCTTCCTCACCCTTGTAGCTGACGGAAGCCTTGATTTTCTTAACTTCGGCGTTGCTGGAATTGATGGTTGCGCCTTGCGCCTTAAGCTCGGCAATTTTTGCGTTCATTTCGGTTTTGGGCTTAATGCTGTTGTTGTAGTAGTCAATGCCCAAATCATCATGGCTGTTCACGGTTTTGGTGACAGTCACGTCCTGTGCAGCAGCACCTGAGTTGCTGAGCTCCAGCGAAGCGTCAACGATTTTGATGTCCCATTTTCCGTTGGCGGAAACGGTGCCTCCTGCGGTGATTTCAGTACTCCACTGTGCAAAGCCGTAGCACATAACGCCGACTGCCATTACGCCGGCAGTCAGCACGGACAAAAGCTTGGTTCTTTTCTTCATAGTTAACTTCCTCCTGTAATACTTGAGTTGAATGACCGAGTTAGCGTTCGCTAACTCTTACGCAAAAAAAGACCTCCGGAGTCGTCTCTGCATATTTCGGTTAGCGGTCGCTAACCGTGTGATATTATAACAGAGATTTCTGAGTTTGTCAAGAGTTTAACAAAGTTTTTTGATATCATTTTTTAAAATATCCTTAAAACATATCCTTAAAACGCAGGCTGTCGATACTGCCTTTTTCAAACACAAAAGCTTTTTTCTTGTTTTTGTGAGAGAAACTCTATTGTAATAATCGCAAGTTTGTGATATAATATGGTTAGCATATGCTAACTGATAAATCGAAAGAACGGAAATATGTAATGAGAAAATCATTTTGTAGTCTGTTGATTGTAACGCTGTTATTATTATGCGGATGTGAATACAGTAGCCTGAGTGAAAATTACGATGGCACTTCTTCCCCCGTTACTGTTGAACCGACTTCAAAACATCCGCCAGACTTTGACGCGTCTTTATGGTGCGATGTTATAGTTCATAACGCTGACAACGAGGATATCGGGGCGCCTGACTTGAATGGAATGATATGGTTAAACACACCTGTTTATATACACGGCACGATTGAAAAAATAACGGATAACGGCATCACGGTAAAGCTTCTCGGCTTTGACAGCGAGTCGGGTTTGGGAGATGAATGGGTGTATTATTTTATCAGCGAGATACAAAAGCAGTTTGCTGTTAATGACACCACAGATGTTATTTTCGATGATGAAACGTTAATCAGGTCATATAAAGATGATTATGAGGCTTATACGTATACAAAGCCGGACGAACGCTATATATCCGTCGGAATGAATATTGCGTTTTTGGTCAACAGCTTCGGAAGTAATCACGATATTTATTCGGATGAATTACTAATCGGAAAATCCACAGAGGAAGATATAAAATCAGCCAATGAGTATATCAATGCGTGTTTCAGCGAGTATCAATCCGTTCTTAAGACTGTCTCGGAGCTGCCTTGCGCAACTGTCAGGATTGACAATTTGGTTAAAGAGAACAGCGGCAGGTTTTATCACGTTTTTAACGGTACGATAATGGATAAAAGCGAAGCATTAAATATTGATTCTCATACATATGAATTTTATAATCTCATCTATCGGCTGCCGAATGACGATAAAACCTATCTCGACTCCCCCTCCGAATCGGTTCTGCCGGAAGGCACTGTTGTGAAAATATATTATTACTCCGAGGATTATTCTTCGTATGCGGAGCCGGTTGCCATGGAAGTTATCGGTTAGTTGATTGATAAAGGGTGAAAAGTATGTCAAAAAAGGCTTCAAATTTTCAGAAAAAGGTTATGAGTCTCGGCTATAGGGGCAAAGAGATTTTTAAGCCGCTGAACACGGGTTGGATTGATAACCGCGTCGCCTGTGTACGCGAGTGGATTGCCAACATCTTCTTTTATACGAAGAACGGCACGACGATTATGATAGACGCTGGCTACAATTATGACAGACTGAAAGAAAAAATGTCGTGGCTGGACATTGACCCGTCGTCAATAAAGCATATCCTGATTACCCATCAGGACACCGACCATGTGGGCGCGGTAGAGGCTGACAGTGACGGCTTGTTCAATGACGCTGTTTTGTATCTCAGTGAGATGGAGAACCGCTACCTGACAGGTGAAAAACGCCGCAAGGTCATTTTTGGTTTATATAAGCTGCCTATGGTTAAAACGGAAAATGAAAGAGTTTTACTGCATGACGGTCAAATCCTCGATTTCGACGGTATCAAGGTGGAATGTTTCCTTTGTCCCGGACACACTTGGGGACATATGGTCTATCTGATTGACGGCGAATATCTCTTCACGGGAGATACCATTTGGTTTGGCGCGGACGGCGGCTATAGCTTTATTAATTCGCTTGCCGAGGATAACGAGCTTGCGAAACGCTCTTTGGCACAGCTTGAAGGCAAGCTGAAGGAGCGCGGCTTGCGCCCCAAGGTAATTACCGGTCATACAGGCTGGACAAATGATTTTGAATTTGTGTTTCGCCATAAAGATAAGGTGTGCAACTCTCTGAAAAAGCAGAAGCCGCACGACCCGAACGCGCCCTATGACGGTTACAAAGAGGACGATGATACAGAAGAAAACGCGCGAAAGGGCTTTTTGCCAAAGGTGGTTGCAATTGAAAAAACAGAAAACGCAAAGTGAATTCAAATATAATAAAAACAGCGGACATCTGCCGATGTTCGGCGTGGAACCGTTTTACGTGTGGGTCATTGCAATCCTTACTGTCATTGCCGTTTTATTCGACAGAACAGGCGTTTTGCCTGCCGTGCGACCAACATGGGGATTGCTTTTGTTTATCGTCCTCGGAGCGGCGCTCATCATATCCGGAACGGCGTTATGGATCAAGGCTGTTTTAATAGACAAGCTGGATAAGAATATCGAAAAAAACCGCCTTTTAACAAACGGCGCTTACGCGATTGTAAGAAATCCGATTTATACGGCATTTGCTCTAATTTGTTCGGGAGCGCTCCTGATAAACGGAAATGTGCTGACATTTTTCCTGCCTTTGCTCTATTGGCTTTTTATGACTGTGCTGATGAAAAACACGGAGGAAAAGTGGCTCAGCGAGAGGTACGGCAGCGAATACGAAGCATACTGCCGCAGGGTAAACCGCTGCATACCGGGTATTCCCGACAAATATGTGCTGTATGAAAGCGATATTTCCGACGCCCGTTGGATAGCCTATGATTTACCCGGTAATGTCGGCTGGATTGCTTACTTTACGGGATTAATTTTGCTGTTGATAAATCAAGTGACTGCGGTTTCAATTATCTTGATAATACCTGCAATCCTTATGATAATCGGTATAGCGGAGCTTGTAAGTGAGAGGATAGCTAAGCTTGACAGAATACTTCCAAAAATCAGGCTATACCGCGGGTTCGGCGCGTTGACGCTCGGCGGAGCGCTGGGCATTGTAACTTCGGTAATCGCTTTGATAATCGCAGTTGTTAACGGCAACGGATGTTTGCAACAAATCGTTATGTTCGTTGGAGCGATACTTTGCTTCATCTTAGGCGGACTGTTGTTCAAGGAATACAAAAGACGGAAATGAAAAAATCGCAGAATATTTTGTTGCTAATATTCTCTACAAAAACATATATCGGAGGAAAACTATGAATCAAAAAGAAATTAAAATCGGAACTCACGGAGAGCAATACGGGAACTGGATGTCAAAGCCCGTATTTTATATGCTGGGAGGAGGCATTGCGTTGGCTGCGCTGCTGGCGGTACTTTCCTTTACGGTGTTTCATCTGCCAATTCTCGGAATAATATTTGCGGTTATTCTGGCTGCCTTAACAGCTGCGACTTGCTGGTGCGCGTGGATTAGAAAACAGTATTCCTTTGGCGGAGGCGGTATGATGGATAAGGTTCATCAGTCGCTGCTTTCACATCTGGACTTTGACGGAAATGGCACTCTGCTTGAGGTTGGCTGCGGCTCCGGAGCACTCACAATCCGCGCGGCTCTTTCATGGTCTGATTGCAAGGCAGTCGGCATTGATTACTGGGGTGCTGTATGGGATTACAGCAAGGAGCTGTGTGAGAAGAACGCCCGCTCGGAGGGCGTTGGAGACAGATGTGCTTTTCAGCGCGGAGACGCCAATCGGCTTGATTTTAAGGATGAAACCTTTGACGCTGTAATCAGCAACTACGTTTATCATAATATTACAAACGCTTCTGATAAGCAGGCGCTTCTGAAAGAGAGCCTGCGCGTTCTGAAAAAGGGCGGCGTGTTCGCGCTTCAGGATGATATGAAGCCCGGCATGTTCGGCGACATGGAAGCGCTGATAAAGGAGTTGAAGGATGAAGGCTATCAGGATGTGTGTTTGATTGACACCACGGAGGAAATCTTCGGAAACAAATCCCGAGCAAAAATGCTGGCTCTCGGAAATTCCGCGGCGTTAGTCGGCAGAAAATAGAAGATTGAGAAGATAAAAATGTGCTGCCGGAGATGATTTAGTGAACATATCTGTGATATTCGGAATCCTGATACCCTTTATCGGTACAGCCCTGGGCGCGGCTTTTGTGTTCTTTATGAAAAAACAGCTTGGGCGAAGTGTTCAACGCGCCTTAACGGGATTTGCGGCAGGCGATATGACAGCGGCTTCAGT
>JAFUUV010000018.1 GCA_017471345.1 Ruminococcus sp. | reverse complement strand
GAACCTGCCTGCCGTTTTCGTCCAGCAGGTAAGCATTGAAGCCTGAAAGCGGTCTGCCGATTGGGGTGTTATCGTATTCCTTGTCAAGCTCAAAGGTCATCGCAATGCTCAGCACCTCGCTCAGACCGTAGGCGTTTTTTATGCGTGCATAAGGATTGTAGATGCCGCTGATACGCTCGCCGCCGCTGTTGATAAGCTTTAAGCTGCTTTCGCGGACGGGCAGCTGCTTCAACAGCTGGGGGCTAATCACCGAGGCGGTGATGTGGTGCTTGTCAATGTATTCGTCAATAAACAGAATATCCTTGCGCTGTGCTTCGGTGAGAATATGGATCTCGGCGCCCGCCCACAGGGGAGTCAGAATATCGTGTGTAGAAATCGCGAAATTGAAGGGCGTAACGCTCAGCTCAATATCATCAAATCCGGCGGCGATTTCAAGCTGCCGGACAATGGCGCTGGTGAACGAGAAGTGGTCGTGAATAATGCCCTTTGGGTTTCCCGTGGAACCCGAGGTATAGATTGCAATAGCCACGTCCTCCATGTGAATTTCCGGAAACTCGGAGAGGATTTTTTCGTTCTCAATATCGTCGAGAAAATCCGCGTCAACTGCAAAATCAGCGCCGCTGTCCTTGATGATGTAAGCGACCCTGTCCTTGGGATATTCAGTTGAAAGCGGCGAATAAGCCGCTCCGGCGCGTAGAATACCGAGCATGGAGGCAATGTATAAAAATCCGCGTTCCAGTACAATAGGGTATATTAACTCCCTTTTTGCGCCTCTTCTGAGCAATCGTGACGCTATTTTTGCGCTCAGGTTGTCAAGCTGTGCGTAGGTCATTGACTGTTCCAGACAGACCAACGCCGTTTTATCCGGATATTCGGACGCTATCTGCGTGAAGCGTTCGATAAAATTTTGCATAAGCTTCCTCCTTGATATGGATAATTGATGTTATTTTCTAAAAATATAATAACTTATTCTGCAAAATTTATCAATATCATTTTGAAATTATATTCACTTTTTATCGCTTTTCCGGTGTTCCTATATACCATTTCTGCTGTTTTAAATATGGACAGAGTATAATTTTTTTGGTATAATTATAAATCAAAGGGGGAGTAGCTATGAATAGGCTGCAGGCGAATATCTGTCTTATTTGTGTAACCCTCTGCTGGTCAACAGAGGTCATCATTTTCTCGTGTATTCCTGCCGATGTTTCACCGTTTGCCACCACTTTTATCTGTAATACGATTGCAGCGCTGATTCTGACCGTTTGCTTTTTCAGGCGAATCAGAACCGTATTGAGTCGTTACGGAAAAAAGATACTTCTGCGGTGTTTGTTGTTAGGAGTCCTCAACTGTGGTTATAACACGCTGTATCAGTACGGACTGAATTACTTTGATGTGTCCTCCGGCGCGTTTACCTTTTCTATGACGGCAGTCATATTGCCGGTTGTGCTGATCACTATGAGAAAAAACGTTGCCGTAAAGACATGGGTCTCCGTTGCACTGGTCATGACGGGAATCGTCGTTGCACTTGGCGGCAGCATGACATCCATATCTCCCGTTGGACTGCTTCTGATGGCAGTCGGCTGCGTGCTTCGCGCAATATATATTGTCAAGCTGAACGATTTTGCCCGGGAATACGATCCGGTCACGCTTTCTGTATTCGTTTCCGCATTTGTCGCGGTAATCAGCTATGTTATCTGGTTAATTGTTCAGCCGACGACCTTCGGAGCGATTCAATGGTCGGGTACGATTGTCGCAAGTCTGTTTATTTACGCGTATTTTATTATTGTATTTGCGCAGACATTGAATATTTTTGCGCAGAAGCGTGCCACAGCGACGGAGTCAACCATCATTTACACGCTCGAAATTGTTTTTTCGCTTATCTGGGGAGCTGTGCTGCCGGAAACGCTGATTGAGCGAGCTGTTCCTACGCTGTTTCATATCGTCGGCGCTGTGCTTATCGTGATTGGCAGCTTGATAGAAATCATTGAATTGAAGGGGAAAGGGAGGCTGAAAAATGGTGCCGAAAAACAGTAAGCTTTCCAAGCCCGTAAGGTTTTGCCTGATGACATTGATCCTTATATTGGTGTATCTGATAATCGCCGTTCCCTTTAAGGTGATGAGTGTGATACCGGGCTTTACCGACATCCGTCCTGTCATGCTTCTCAAGCCGGTTTACGGCGTGTTTTTCGGAATCCCGGGCTGTATTGCTTTCGCGGTAGGCAATTTGATAGGCGATGTCATGAGCGACAGTCTGAGGTGGAGCTCAATCGCAGGATTTGCGGCAAATTTTCTTGGACCGTTTGCATTCTACTTGTTTTGGGCGAAGCTTTCAAAGACTTCATTTTCATTAAGAACCGTCAAAAACATACTGAAACATTTTGCAGTCATTGT
>JAFUUV010000106.1 GCA_017471345.1 Ruminococcus sp. | reverse complement strand
GCATATTACTATGCGGGCGGAACACCGCAGACCGGCATTGTCGGCAGTGAGTCGGATGGCTTTTATTATGCCGATGACAACGGCGTGATTGATCTCAGCTATTGCGGCGGCATCAATGTTAACGGCGCCGACTGGAATGTCATCAACGGCGTTGCTACTAAGGTGGTCAGCGAATCAGACGCCACGCTCTACCGTGCTTTGCAGGAGGTCGCAAAATGCACGGACAGCAGCATGAGCAAGGAAGAAAAGCTGAAAAAGAGCTTTGATTACATAAAGACAGCCTACTTAGAGGGAGTCCGTCACGACCCGCCTTATATTGAAATGGACTGGCCGGTCATCTACGCCAACGATTTGCTGGTTTACGGCAAGGGCGATTGCTATAGTTACGGAGCCGCTTTTGCTTACTTTGCCAAGGCAATCGGGTACACCGAGGTTTACGCCTGCAACAGCGGCGGTCACAGTTGGGCAGAAATCGACAACAAGGTATACGATCCCGAGTGGAGTATACACCACGATGACTTTACCTACTTCGGACTCAGTTATGACGAGGACACCGATGTCAACTATAAACGCGGCCTTAACGGCGGCGCAGAATGGAAACGCATTAAAATATAAAAACAGGAAGGAGCATTTCATGGCAGAAACGCTCCTTCCTTTTATTTGATTAAATAATTTTTTAAGGTTTCAATCAGTTCGCAGTCCTCGGAAAGCTCACGTTTTTCTCCGTTTGCAATCAATTCCTCGCTGTAACGTGTGAACGCGCGGTAGTAATCCGCACAAGTTTCCCATTCCGCCTGCTGACTTTCGCTCAAATCGTGAGGGGAGAAGGGATAACGTGTCATCAGATAATCGGTCAGATATGCTGTGAATTTTTGTTGACCGTATAAATTGAGATGGTCAAGATTATAAAAATCCTTTGTTTCATCCAGACCGGTCAGGGCAATATCCCGTTCTAAGTTGAGGTAGTCAAAACCGTATTCCGAAACAATATCGCCCACCGTATTGCCGCGCTCAAAGCGTTCGTAGGTGCGTTGAACGACAATATGCGGAAAACGAGCGAAAACGACGTTGTTCAGCTGCTGTTCCTTGCAGTAGCTCAGCAAATCACGCAAGCCGGTTTCCTCAATGGCGTTCAACGGTTGCTTTTTATCCGCAAGCCTTGGGAGCGCGCTGTTCATGGAACGCTGAGGGCTTTTAAATACCGCCGTCTCATTCAGGATACCCTTTAGGTAATTGTATCCGCGCAGCTTGTCCTGCCAAACGGTTTTCTGATACTTCATTTTTGAAGGAAAGTCGCTCCACACACTATGGTATTTTATCAGCGGAAAAAGATATTCTCTTTGATTCTCCGTGACATTCTGTGAAATCCATTCCAACTTCACGGCATCCAGCGGCACATTGTCGGCATAGTTGCGCAGATTTGCTTCCTTGGTCGTCTCTTCCTCGCTGCCGTAAACCGCGCCGTTGAGTTCTATGACAATCAGCCCGGGATTCTGTCTGTCGAGAATATTTTTCAATTGGCTTTTGTAATTCAGAATTGAATTTGCCTGTGTCGCGAACAGGTAGCTGGTAATGCCGTTGCGTTCATACGCGTAGCCCGGCGCGAAATCGGAATAGACCTCGCTGGCACCCAACAGCACAATATCCACAGAATTTTTGTCCTCATCATAAAACCCCTTGATACGCTGACGGTTATGATCAGCGTGACAGAGCACAAATTCCTGCAGCGCTGCCATTGTGATAAGAAAAGCGACAAGCAGACAAAACACCTTGACGACGCGCCAAACGGTTCTTTTCATTAGAATCATCCTTGAAGCGAAAAGAGCAGGGACGCGTTTTCACGCCCCTGCAAGCTGTTATACACTGTAGTAATAGTCAATTTCAGTGACGACACCGTTATCCAGACAGAACTGCAGCGTCTTTTTGTCACCGGCACTGTAAGCGTAATAAATGCCGACTTCCTTGTAATTGTTGCCGTAAGCGGCGGTTACCTGCTCGACGGTGCTGCCAACCTCGATACCTTTGGAGGTTGGAATGCCGGCGCTGTTGACGACCACTTCCATCACCATGTCTTTGCCGTCAAGAGGGTAAGAGTTGACGACGAAGCCGTTGTATGTATAGGTCTTATCCTCACCGACGCCGTGGCAGCTCATCTGCGATTCAACGCTGTTAGCGTCGCCGAGGGTCGCAAGCATATTTTCAATCGGGGTGTTAAGCTCAACCGAATTGCCGTTGTAGGTAAACACCACATCCGCCGCGTCAATGACAGCGGCGTCCTGCGCGGCAGTCGTTGCCTGAGCGGCGGTAGTAGCCGCGACGGTAGTTGCTTCGGCAGCGGACGAATTGGACGAATTGGACGCACCGCAGCCTGCCATTGCCACAGCGGAAGCCGCGACAAGTGAAGCGGATAGAATACTGATAATCAATCTTTTCATAAAAACCTCCTGAACATTGCTGTAAAAGAATAATTTTGTTACTTTCTTATCATACCCCATTATTCGACAAATATCAAGCGATTTCGATGTTTTTTTTCATTACCGCTGTTTTTTGGAAATCTTTCATACATTTTATCATAAAAACAGCGTGAAGCCGTTCAATACTTCACGCTGTACGCGGTATCTTTAGT
>JAFUUV010000105.1 GCA_017471345.1 Ruminococcus sp. | reverse complement strand
CTGACGTTCGATCCGGCGGCACCTATACGTACACCGTCCGCTGTGTGAATGCCTCCGGCTCGGCATTCACCAGCTCCTATAACAGCACGGGATGGAAGTACACCTACAATATGGCGACACCGAAAATCACCGGTTTTTCCAGCACATCCTCGGGAGTAAAAATCACTTGGGATAAGGTGACAAACGCATCGAAATACAGGGTGTTTTACAAAGGCAGAAACGGTTGGGTCGGAATGGCAAATGTTACCGGCACCTCCTATACCGACAGCGACGTCAAAGCAGGCAATACCTATACATACACGGTAAGATGTATCAAATCTGACGAATCACGCTTTACAAGCTCCTACAACGATAGCGGATGGAAATATACCTATTCACCTGTTCAACAGGCTACTCCTTCTATAACAGGCTTTGCCAGCACGGTTGACGGTGTCAAAATCACGTGGAAAGCCGTCAGCGGCGCACAAAAATACCGCGTTTATTACTACGGAAGCAACGGTTGGGTAAGAATGGGTGATACCGCAAGCACCAGCTTTTTAGATGAAGACGTAAACGTCGGAAAAACCTACCGCTATACCGTTCGCTGCATCAGCAATGATTTGAGTACATTTACAAGCGGGTACAACACAAACGGATGGACGTATACTTATAATCCCAATTTGGCGACACCGAGAATCAATAAAACAGAGGTAGTTTCCAACGGCATCAAGCTCTCATGGGGAACGGTATCCGGAGCTAAAATATACAGAGTTTATTACAAAGGAAGTAACGGCTGGACGCGTATGGCGGATACAACCTCGACCTCCTATATCGACACAGATGTTCGTTATGGATACACATACACCTATACTGTCAGATGTATCACAACCAACGGAAAAGGCTTTGCAAGCTCCTATGACAACGCAGGAACATCGGTCGCCTATTACAGCACACCTAAACTAACAAGCGCCTCGTTAAGCTCTAACAAGCTGTATGTCTCCATTTCAGACACACATTCATCCGCGTATTATAACATCTGGTATAAATCCGGTTCTAATTTTATATATGTTGGAAAAATCAATTCAAAATCCGGCTATATCAGCGGCGTTCCAAGTTCCTTGAAATCAGGCAATACATATCGTTTTATTGTTCAAGGCTATGATTCCTCAGGTGAAAGTGATACTAACTATGACGAAAATGGATTTGTTTTTACGATTTAATGCGTGAGTAATAAAAATCACGGCGCTGTGAAGAAACGAAGCTAAAAGCTTCGCCCTTCACAGCGCCTTTTTCGATAGAAAGTATGTTTATGGAAAAGTTTTTTCAAAACCGGATTGTCGCGGTCTGCTGCGCGGTGCTGTGCACCCTGCTGTGGGGCACGGCGTTTCCGTTCATCAAGCTCGGCTATGACGCCTTTTGCATCGCGGACGGCGACGTCGGCGCCAAGCTGCTCTTTGCCGGCAGCCGGTTTTTTATCGCCGGTCTGATGGTGCTGCTCGTCAGCGCCTTTGGCGGCAGCCGTTCGCCCGCGCCGTCATGGAGAGGCTTCGCGCCGCTTTTGCTGCTCGGTCTGGTGCAGACGGCGGCGCAGTATCTCTTTACCTACATCGGCATCGGCTTTACCACCGGCGCCAATACCTCGATTATCACCGCCTGCGCGTCGTTTCTCACCGTGCTGTCCGCGCCGCTTTTCTTTCGCGGCGACCGCCTGACGTGGCTCAAAATCCTCGGCTGCGCGGTGGGCTTTTGCGGCGTGTTCGCCGTGAATCCGGGCGGCGGCATCAGCGGCGACACCCTGTTTGGCGACGGGATGATTTTTCTTTCGACCGTCTGCGCCGCTGCAGGCAACCTCTTGTCCAAAAAAATTGCCGCCGGAAGAAATCCTCTGACGGTCACGGCGGTGCAGCTGTTGTTCGGCGGTCTGCTGTTGGCGGCAGCCGGTTTGCTTGTCGGCGGACGGATGGACGCTTCCAACCTCCGCGGAATGCTCATTTTGCTGTGGCTGGCGTTTGTCTCGGCGGCGGCGTTCGCCCTCTGGACAACCCTGCTCAAATACCATCCGGCAAGCCGGATTACGGTGTTCAATCTGCTGGTGCCGGTATTCGGCACGGCGCTGTCCGGCGTGCTGCTCGGCGAGAAGGTGTTCCGGTGGGAAACCCTCGTCTCGCTGCTGCTCATCACAGCAGGCATCGCGCTGGTCAATATTCAGGGCACCTCTAAAGAAAGGCGGTAAAGCATGATACAAGGTGTGATTTCCGATATGGACGGCGTGATACTCGACAGCGAGAAGCTCTATGTCCGCTTCTGGTGCGAGGCGGGGCAGGCGTGCGGCTATCCGTTTGAGCGGCGGCACGCGCTCGGTATCCGTTCGATGGCGCGTCCCTTTGCCATCAAAACATTACAGGGCTGGTTCGGCAGCGATTTTGACTATGACAAGGTGCGCGATACGCGCGTCGCGCTGATGAACGCGTATGTCGAGCAGTACGGCATCGAGCCGAAGGCAGGCGCAGAAACGCTGCTTGCTTATCTGAAAGAAAACGGCTATCGCGTCGCGCTTGCCACCGCGACCGCCAAGCCGCTCGCGGAGCGCTATCTAAAACGCGTGGGACTGCTGCGGTATTTTGATGTGATTGCGAGCGCCCGTGAGGTCGCGCACGGCAAGCCGGCGCCGGATATTTACCTCCACGCCGCCGCGCGGCTCGGTCTGCCGCCGGAGCAATGCTTAGCGCTCGAGGACTCGCCCAACGGCGCGCGCTCCGCCTGTGCCGCCGGCTGCAAAACCGTCATGGTGCCCGACCTCGACGCGCCGCCGGCTGATATGCTGCCGGCGCTTTATGCCGTTGCCGACGGCTTGACGGATGTGATACACATTTTGGAGAAAGCCTGAGGCTTTGCTATTTCACTTCAATCTGTCCCAGCACCTCGCCGACCTTTTCGCGGAAAATCAAATCGGCGTGATGGTCGTAGGGGGTGGCGTCGCGGTTAATCAGGACGATGGTGTTGCCGCGGAAGTAGCGGATAAAGCCGGCGGCAGGATAGACCGTCAGGCTGGTGCCGGCGATGATGAGGGTGTCGGCGGTCTGAATCGCGTTCAGCGCGCCGGATACGGTGCTGTCGTCAAGCCCCTCCTCGTAGAGCACGACGTCGGGCTTGATAATGCCGCCGCAGTCGCAGGTGGGCACGCCCTCGCTGTTTTTGATAGCGTCCACGCCGAAAAACTTGCGGCAGTTGCGGCAGTGATTGCGCAGAACGCTGCCGTGCAGCTCATACACGCGCTTGCTGCCTGCCGCCTGGTGCAGACCGTCGATGTTCTGCGTCACAACCGCGCTGAGCTTGCCGGCACGCTCCAGCTCTGCCAGCTTGAGATGCGCCTTGTTGGGCTTTGCGTCGGTGCAAAGCATCTTGTCGCGGTAAAAGCGGTAAAATTCCGCGGTGTGCTTGGTGAAAAAGGTGTGGCTGAGGATTTCCTCGGGCGGGTAGTCGTACTTTTGGTTGTACAGTCCGTCCACGCTGCGGAAATCGGGGATGCCGCTTTCGGTGCTGACGCCGGCGCCGCCGAAAAAGACGATGCGCCGGCTGTTGTCGATTACCTGCTGTAATGCTTCGATGGTTGCCATATCGGTCACTCCTTTAGGTATAGATTTCTTAGTCCGTATCCAGCTTCAGTACCGCCATAAACGCTTCCTGCGGAACCTCTACGGTGCCGAGCTGGCGCATACGTTTTTTGCCCTCTTTCTGCTTTTCGAGGAGCTTCTTCTTACGGGTGATGTCGCCGCCGTAGCACTTGGCAAGGACGTCCTTGCGCATCGCCTTGACGGTTTCGCGCGCGATGATTTTGCCGCCGATGCACGCCTGAATCGGCACCTCAAAGAGCTGGCGCGGAATTTTTTCCTTGAGCTTCTCCGCCATCTTGCGCGCGCGGGGATACGCCTTGTCCTTGTGAATGATGAACGACAGCGCGTCCACCACTTCGCCGTTGAGCATGATGTCCAGCTTGACCAGCTCGCTGGGCACGTAGTCTTTGAGCTCGTAGTCAAAGGACGCGTAGCCGCGTGTGCGCGATTTGAGGGTGTCAAAGAAATCGTAGATAATCTCCGCTAACGGCAGAATGTAATGCAAATCCACGCGGTCGGCGTCGATGTACTGCATATCGACAAAGGTGCCGCGTCTGTCCTGACACAGCTCCATGATGTTGCCGACGTATTCCTTCGGCGTGTAGATGTGCGCGTCGGTCACCGGCTCCTCCGCCGAGGCAATCAGCGAGGGGTCGGGGTAGTTGGTCGGGTTGTCTATCATTTCCACCGTGCCGTCGGTGCGCGTAATGCGGTAAATGACGCTTGGCGCGGTGGTAATCAAATCGAGCAGGTATTCGCGCTCCAATCGCTCCTGAATAATTTCCATGTGCAGCAGTCCGAGAAAGCCGCAGCGGAAGCCAAAGCCCAGCGCCACCGAGGTTTCCGCCTCAAATGAGAGCGCCGCGTCGTTGAGCTGCAATTTTTCGAGCGCGTCCTTGAGGTCGCCGTACTTCGCGCCGTCCACGGGGTAGATGCCGCAGAACACCATCGGCTGCGCCTCACGGTAGCCGGGCAGCGGCTCGTCGGCAGGGTTCGAGGTCAGGGTGACGGTGTCGCCAACCTTCGCGTCGGCAAGGGTTTTGATAGAGCCGCAGATGTAGCCGACCTCGCCGGCATAGAGCCCGTCGGTTTTCTCCATGTGCGTCGCGTGCATCATGCCGCACTCCACCACGTTAAAGACCGAGCCGGTCGCCATCAGCTTGAACTCGTCGCCCGGGTGCAGCTGACCTTCCTTCAGGCGGACGTAGATGATGACGCCCTTGTAGCTGTCGTAGTAGCTGTCAAAAATCAGCGCGCGCAGCGGCTTGTCCGCGTCGCCGGTCGGCGCCGGAATGTCGGAGACGATTTTTTCGAGGACGGCGTGGATATTGATGTCCGCCTTGGCGGAAATTTTCGGCGCGTCCTCGGCAGGAATACCGATGACGTCCTCAATTTCGGTAATCACGCGGTCGGGGTCGGCGCTCGGCAGGTCGATTTTGTTGACCACCGGCACGATTTCCAGTCCGCTGTCCACCGCAAGGTAGGTGTTGGCAAGCGTCTGGGCTTCAATGCCCTGCGACGCGTCCACCACCAGTATCGCGCCCTCGCAGGCGGCAAGCGACCGCGAAACCTCGTAGTTGAAGTCAACGTGGCCGGGCGTGTCAATCAGGTTGAAGAGATACTGCTCGCCGTCGTCGGCGGTGTAGACAACGCTGACCGCGCGCGCCTTGATGGTGATGCCGCGCTCACGCTCCAAATCCATATCGTCGAGCAGCTGCGCTTCCATGTCACGCGCCGCCACCGCGTTGGTGTGCTGCAAAATTCTGTCCGCTAACGTGCTTTTGCCGTGGTCGATGTGTGCGATGATGCTGAAATTGCGTATTTTATCCTGAGGAAATGACATGATGACTCATCCTTTGTATCGTTATATGTTCATTGTATCATAAAATCGGAAAAGCGGCAAGTATAATGCATCATTTATCATGCGCGGCTTTTGTCGGGACAGGGGATTCGCCGCGCAGGCTTGCAAATTCGTGCGGAGTATGCTATGATGCAAGGGGGTGGAAAACATGACAAAAGGCGAAATCGCAAAAATTAATTTTCAGAATGGCTGCAACTGTGCGCAGGCGGTGCTGCTTGCGTTCTGTGAGGACTACGGCATGGACAGAGACACCGCGCTGATGGTGGCGGCGTCCTTCGGCTCCGGCATGGGCGGTCTGCGCGAGACCTGCGGCACCGTCACCGGCGCGAATATGGTCATCGGGCTTGCCAAGGGCAAAAACCGTGCCGAGGCGAACCGGTGCTTTCGTGAGTTTGCCGAGCGCTTCCGTGCGAAAAACGGCTCGCTCGTCTGCCGCGAGCTGCTCGCCATCCGCGTCAAAACCCGTCTGACCTGCGCGGATTTGTGCGAGGACGCAGGCAATCTGCTAAAAGAAATCCTGTCGCGCTGATGATGAATGAAAAAAAGGAAAGGCTTGCCGATGCGCAGACCTTTCCTTTTATTTTTTATCCGATAATCAATCCATCTTGGTGACGATGTCGGTGATGGTTTTTCCCGGGGGAATCATGGGCAGGACGTTGTCGTCGGGGCTGATGCGGCAGTCGATGACCACCGGCTCGCGCATCGCCATCGCCTTGCTGATGGCTTCCTTCATTTCGTCGTCACGCGACACGCGCATTCCCTTGACGCCGAACGCCTCCGCCAACTTGACAAAGTCTGTCGCGCGGTGCGGATCGGTCTGAGAAAAGCGGCCGCCGTAGAAGAGCTTCTGCCACTGGCGCACCATGCCGAGCACGGTGTTGTTCATCACCAGCACGATGACGGGCAGGTGGTAGGACTTCAAGGTCACCAGCTCGTTGAGATTCATGTGGAAGCTGCCGTCGCCGGTGAAGAGAAATACGTGTTTGTCCGGATGCGACACCTGCGCGCCGATGGCGGCTCCCATGCCGAAGCCCATCGTGCCCATGCCGCCGGAGGTCAGCAGCGTGCGCTGTCCCTCAATCCGCGCGTACTGCGCCACCCACATCTGATGCTGTCCCACGTCGGTGGCGATGATATCGTCATCGTCCTTGAGGTCGTTGACGGTGTTGATGATGTCCTGCGGCTGCAGGTACTCGTCGTTGTAGGGGACGACGTTGTCGAAATGGTGCTTCCATTCCTCAATCTGCGCCAGCCACTCGGGGTGCGCCTGCTGCTCCAGTCCGACCGTCAGCGCGGTCAGTCCGGCGCGGAGGTCGCCGAGGATGTATTCGTCCACGGTGACGTTTTTGTTGATTTCCTTTTCGTCGATTTCCAGCTGCACAATCTTCGCCTGTTCGCCAAACTTCTCGCGGTCGCCGGCTACACGGTCGGAAAAACGCGCGCCGCAGGAAATCATCAGGTCGCACTTGGCGGTAATCATGCCGGTTTCGTAGCCGCCGTGCATACCGATGTTGCCGACGCACAGGCGGTGCGACGCGGGAATCGAGCCGAGCGCCATCAGCGAACAGCAGACCGGCGCGTCAATCAGCTCCGCGAAGGCGCGGAATTCCTCGCAGGCGCCGGCGCTGAGAATACCGCCGCCGGCGTAAATCATCGGACGCTTGGCGTTTTCAATCAGCTTCTGGATGCGGCGGATGCAGTCGGGGTTTTTAATCTGAATCAGCTCGGGCTGCTCCGGCTCCATCGGCGCGTATTCGGTGCGCAGGGCGGTGATGTCCTTCGGCACATCCACCAACACGGGGCCTTTTCTGCCGTGGTTGGCAAGCGCGAAGGCTTTGCGGATGGTCGGCGCAAGGTCCTCGACGCGCTTCACCAAAAAGCTTGCCTTGGTAATCGGCTTGGTGATTTTGACAATGTTGACTTCCTGAAAGCTGTCTCTGCCGAGCTGGTCGGTGGTGACATTGGCGGTAATCGCGACCAGCGGAATCGAGTCGATATTCGCGGTGGCGAGTCCGGTGACGATGTTCGTCGCGCCGGGACCGGAGGTGGTCAGCACCACGCCGGTTTTGCCGGTGGAACGGGCATAGCCGTCCGCCGCGTGGGAAGCGCCCTGTTCGTGAGCGGTGAGAATGTGCGTGATTCTGTCGCTGTACTGATAAAGCGCGTCATAGGTGTTCAGTGCCGCGCCGCCGGGATAGCCGAACACGGTGTCAACGCCGTGCTCGAGCAGACATTCGCAGATGATTTCTGCTCCGGTTAACTTCATATCCATAACCCCTTATTCATAAATTCCATATAAAATATATTTTACCGCATTAAAGCGCTGCTGTCAAGGGAATACCGCACAATTCGCACGGTTTGGCGGTTTCTAAAAGTTGTCCGTCTGGTACATGATGATGGAAAGCGCCGCCAGCGGCGCGGTTTCGGCGCGGAGAATCCGCTTGCCCAGCGTCGCCGCCTGCGCACCTTGCGCGATGGCGCGCGCTGCCTCCGCTTCCTCAAAGCCGCCCTCGCTGCCGATGAACATTCCCACGGTTTTCGGCTTGCCCGTCAGCAGGGTGCGCACAGACGCGCCGCCCATTTCGTAGAAAAAGAGGTTGCGGTCGTTTGCCTGCGCCGCTTCGGTCGCCTGCGCGAAGCTGACGCAGTCCTCCACCGTCGGAATGATGCCGCGGCGGCTCTGCATCGCGGCTTGCAGGGCGATTTTTTGCCAGCGGTCGCGCTTCTTTGTCAGCGCTTTGGCGTCGGGACGCGACACGCACCGCGCGGTCAGCATGGGGACAATCCGGCTGACGCCCAGCTCGACACATTTCTGCACGATGAAATCCATCTTGTCGCCCTTGGGCAGCGCCTGATACAGCGTGACAAAGACGTCCGGCTCGTTTTCGCACGGGCGGCGCGAGACAATCCGCGCCGACGCCGCGTCGGCGGCGCTGCCGGTCAGCACGGCTTCGCACTGCTCGCCGGACGGTGTGACAATGGTCAGCGGCTCGCCCTCGCGCAGCCGCAGCACGCGGATATGCTTGGCGGCGTCGCCGCTGAACAGATAGTTGTCGTTCAAAATTTCGGTTTCGGAAAAGAACCAAGCCATAAAAAGCTCCTTTGTGACGGGTAATTTACAATTCGTGAAATCTGTGATACAATAGCCGCAGAGGTGATTTGTATGGTAACATTAACAGCGGCAGATATTCTTGCGCTGCTGCATAAAAACGGTATCGAGCCGAGCACGCTCGAGGAGGAGGCGGTCAGCCGCCTGCGCGAAAAGCACCTGACGGTTGCCACGGCGGAAAGCTGCACCGGCGGCATGGTCAGCGAGCGCATCACGCGCGTCAGCGGCGCCAGCGAGGTGTTTGGCTGCGGCGTGTGCTCCTATTCCAACGAAATCAAGGAAAAGCTCCTCGGTGTTCAGCACGACACGCTTACCGTCCTCGGCGCGGTTTCGGCGGAAACCGCCATTCAGATGGCGGAGGGCGTCAAAAAGCTCTCCGGCGCGGACATCACCGTCAGCCTGACCGGCATCGCGGGCCCCACCGGCGGTACGGCGGAAAAGCCCGTCGGGCTGGTTTATATGGGCGTCTGCAACGAAACCGACGCCTACGCGGTGAAATTACAGCTCGGCGAGGACAAGCCGCGCGAGGTCATCCGCACCCTTGCCGCCGCTGCCGCGCTCTTTACCGTGATTGAGGAAGCGCATAAGTATATCGAGAGTTAGCTTCTGTATTTCAGGGGCTCGGATTCGTAGACGTTGTTGCCCTGACTGTCGATGGCGACAATACAGGGGAATTCCTCGACGGTATAGCGCCGCACCGCCTCGGTGCCCAAATCCTCATAGCAGAGGATTTCCTCCGCCTTGATGCTCTTGGCAATCAGCGCCGCCGCGCCGCCGATGGCGGCAAAGTAGACGCAGCGGTTGCGCACCATCGCGTCAATCACTTCGCGGCTGCGCGCGCCCTTGCCAATCATGCCCTTGAGCCCGCGGTCAAGCAGGGCAGGGGTGTACTTGTCCATGCGGTAGCTGGAGGTAGGTCCTGCCGGTCCCACCGTGTATCCGGGCTTCGCCGGCGCGGGACCGACGTAGTAAATCAGCTCGCCGCGGATATCCACGGGCAGCGGCTCGCCCTTTTCTATCAGTTCGTACAGGCGCTTGTGCGCCGCGTCTCTGCCGGTCAGTATCGTGCCGGACAGCAAAACGCTGTCGCCTGCCTTCAAGTCCGCAATCGCCGCCTCGGTCAGCGGCAAAGAAATATGTTTGGTCATAGTCGGCTCCTTTAAATCGTGATGCTGGCGTGTCTTGCCGCGTGGCAGCAGATGTTGACGGCAACGGGCATTCCGGCGATATGCGTCGGCGCGGTTTCGATGTTGACGCCGAGCGCGGTGGTGCCGCCGCCCAGTCCGGCAGGACCAAAGCCCATCTTGTTGATTTCCGCCAACAGCTCGCGCTCCATCGCGGCATAGCGCGGATCGTCGTTTTCGGTGTCAATCGGGCGGAAGGTCGCCTTTTTGGCAAGCTGTGCCGCGCGTTCAAAGGTGCCGCCGATGCCGACGCCGACCACAATCGGCGGACACGGGTTCGGCCCCGCCGCGAACACGGTGTCGCGTACAAACTGCTTGACGCCCTCCGCGCCGTAGGACGGCGTGAGCATTTTGATGGCGGACATATTTTCACTGCCAAAGCCCTTGCCGCCGGCGGTGATGGCAATGGTATCGCCGGAGACGATTTGGGTGTGAATAATCGCCGGCGTGTTGTCCCTTGTGTTCAGACGGTCAAACACCGGATCGCTGACCACGCTCTTGCGCAGGTAGCCGTCGCGGTACGCCTGCCGCACACCCTCGTTGACGGCTTTCTCAAAATCGCCGTCCACACACACCTTGTCGCCGTAGGAGACAAAGAGCACCGCCATGCCGGTGTCCTGACACAGCGGAATTTCTTCCTCGGCGGCAAGCCGGTCGTTTTCGATAATCTGCGTCAGCACGCTCCGACCGACGGGCGAGGGCTCGTTTTCGCGCGCGCGCTGCAGGGCGCAGAGAATATCCCCTCCGATAAAGTAGTTGCAGTCGATAAACAGCTTTTTTACCGCGGCGGTAATTTCCGCGGCGTCAATCACCCGATAATCCATCCCGATACATCCTTTCCGGTTTTGCTCATACTATTATAAAATATTTTTTTGAGTATTTCAATAGCCGGAGAAATATGTTATAATAGCATGGACAGGAACTTTCTGAAGGAGTAAATCATTATGTCTAAAATTTTAGTTGTTGACGACGAATTCCGCATTCGTCAGATTATCCGCAAGTACGCCGAATTTGAGGGCTACGAGGTTGCCGAGGCGGTTGACGGTATGCAGGCGATTGAGATTTGCCGCAAAAACAGCTTCGATTTGATTATCATGGACGTCATGATGCCGGAGCTGGACGGCTTTTCCGCCTGCCGCGAAATCCGCAAATTCTCCAAAACGCCGATTATCATGCTCTCCGCGCGCGGCGAGGAGTACGACAAAATCCACGGCTTCGAGCTCGGCTCCGATGACTATGTGGTCAAGCCCTTCTCGCCCAAGGAGCTGATGATGCGCGTCGCGGCGGTTATCAAGCGCTCCGGCGGCAACAAGGGGGAGGAGCGCGACGTCTATACCTACAAGGGACTGGTGATTGATTTTTCCGCGCGTATTGTCACCGTGGACGGCGCCCGTGTGGAGATGACGCCCAAGGAGTACGAGCTGCTCTTTTACATGGTGCGCAACAAGGGGCTTGCCCTCACGCGCGAAAGCCTGATTTCCGAGGTCTGGGGCTACGATTTCTTCGGCGACGAGCGTACGCTGGATACCCACATCAAGCTGCTGCGCAAGAGCCTCGGCCCCTACAGCAAATGTATTGTCACCCTGCGCGGCGTGGGGTATCGCTTTGAAGAGGCGGCTTAGGCGGCCGGCGACGCTGCACTCCCGTCTGCTGTGGTATTTTCTGCTGTTCGGCGCGATTATCCTGGTGGTGCTGTGGGTGTTCCAGAGCTTTTTGCTCAAGCCCTATTACACCTCCAAAAAATCCAAAATTGTCGAGCAGAGCGGCGCGCGGATTGTCAAGGCGATTGAACAGAACAAGAATATCTGGACAACCATCGACAGCGTCGCCAGCTACAACTCGCTGACGGTCTGCGTCTACGGCACAGAGTCGGTGATGGGCTTTGCCTCGCCGATTTATGAGATTAACTACGACAACCCTGCCGCCCAGCTGACCATCGAGGCGCATGAGGTCAACACCTATTACCGCAACGCCCTGAACAACGGCGGCACCTATATGACGGTGGATTCCAACTCCGTCGCCGATATCGCGCGGCAAAAAATCGACCGCCTGCGCAAAGCGTTTACCGGCGCTTCGGACGACAGCGCCGCGCCGGAGGTGCATTACAAATCCAGCACCGCCGGCAGAGTGGAAAACATGGTGTATGCCGCCGTCGCCGCCAAGCCCGACGGCGAGGAGATGTTCGTTTTGGTCACCTCCTCGATTACGCCGCTGAGCAACACCCTTGACATTTTGCAGGGGCAGCTGCTGTGGGTTTCGGTGGCGTTCATCATCCTGTCGCTCATCTTCTCGATTTTCGCCAGCCGGCGGATTGCCAAGCCGATTTCCAAGACCAACACCGCCGCCAAGGAGCTTGCCAAAAAGAACTACGCGGTTGATTTCAACGCGCGCGGCTACCTTGAGGTGGAGGAGCTCAACGACACCCTCAACTACGCCAAAACCGAGCTTGCCGCCACTGAAAAGCTTCAGCGCGAGCTGATTGCCAACATCTCGCACGACCTGCGCACGCCGCTGACGATGATTACCGGCTACGCCGAGGTCATGCGCGATTTGCCCGGCGAAAATACGCCGGAAAATATCCAGATTATCATTGACGAGGCAACGCGCCTGTCCACGCTGGTCAACGATTTGCTCGACCTCTCCAAGCTCCAGTCCGGCGCTCTGCAGGCGGAGAAAAAGGTGTTTTCGCTGACCGACAGCATCCGCGCCATCTTTACGCGGTATGCCAAGCTGGTGGAGCAGGACGGCTACAATATCGTCTTTGAAGCCGGCGAAAACGTCCTGATCAACGCCGACGAGCTGCGGATGTCGCAGGTGGTGTACAACCTGATGAACAACGCCGTCAACCATGTCGGCGAGGACAAAACCGTCATCGTCACCCAAAGCGTTGTCAAGGGTAAGGCGCGGATTGAGATTACCGACCACGGCGAGGGAATTCCCGCCGACAAGCTGGAATATATCTGGGACCGCTACTACAAGGTGGACAAGGAGCACAGGCGCGGTGTGATTGGCTCGGGACTCGGTCTGTCCATCGTCAAAACCATCCTCGACGCCCACAATGCCCGTTACGGCGTGCGTTCCACGCCCGGCAAGGGCAGCACCTTCTGGTTTGAAATCGCCGCCGTCCGCACGGAAAAATAAACATCGGATAAAAAAATCACTATGGAGCGTTTCGCATCCATAGTGGTTTTTTATCAGGTATTGGTATCCGTCAGGCAAAAAACAAACCTCCGCGGTCAAGCGACGCGGAGGCATTTTTTATAAATCAATCATCAGAAATTCGCACGAAACCGGACGCAGGTAGAGCTTATGGTTTTCGAGCTTGGAGCCGAAGCAGACGTGCGCGTTGGAATAGCCCGGCGGCGGATCGATAATCATCTCCTCTTCGGAGAGGTTGTACACGCAGTAAATGGCGGTTTCGTGGTCGTGACGGATATACGCCAGCCGCTTGCCCTGCGCGAAGGCGTTGATAAAGTCGCCGTCCCAAAGCGCCGAGCACGAGGCTCTGAGCTTGCCGAGACGCGCGTGCCACTCCACCATCTCCTTGTCCTCTTTGCCCCACGGATAGCAGCAGCGGTTGAAGGGATCCTTGTAGCCCTCCATGCCTGCCTCGTCGCCGTAGTACACGCAGGGGAAGCCGGGCAGGGTATACTGCATGGCGGCGGCAATTTTGAGGAGCCGCAAGCCGCGTTCGCGCTGCTCGGGCGTCATTTTGGTATGCGCCTGCCACGCGCGGTCGCGTCCGTTGAGCGGCTCTCCGGCAAGGAGCGTGAGCACACGCTCGGTGTCGTGTGTGGAAAGAGAATTCATCAGCACGCGCAGCACGGGACGGGGATAGTTTTCAATCACGCTCATAATCGTCGCCATCGTGTAACGCGCGTCCTGACCGCGGCAGAAGTCAAGAATCGCGCCGCGGAACACATAGTTCATGACGGAGTCCAGCTGGTCGCCGAGCAGGAAACGACGGCGCGCGCCGTAGCTCTCCTTGTAGCTGGCGTCCTCCCAGACCTCGCCGATGATGATTGCCTCGGGATTTTCCGCCTTGACGCTGCGGCGGAGGTTTTCCATAAATTCGTCGGGCAGCTCGTCGGCGACGTCAAGACGCCAGCCGGAATTGCCCAGCCGCATATATTTGCGGATGATGCCGTCCTCGCCGTTGATATATTCGTTGAACGCCGGCGAGGTTTCGATGACCTCGGGCAGCGTGTAGAAGCCCCACCAGCAGTTGTAATTATCCGGCCATTCGTTGAATTTGTACCAGCTGAAATACGGCGATTCCTTGTCGCGGTAAGCGCCGCCGTCGCCGTAGCGTCCGGAGCGGTTGAAATAGACGCTGTCGGAGCCGGTGTGAGAGAACACGCCGTCGTTGATGACGTGGATGCCGCGTGCCTTTGCTTCGCGGCACAGCGCGGCAAAGTCCTCCTCGGTGCCGAGGATGGGGTCAACGTGAGAATAATCGCCGGTGTCGTAGCGGTGGTTGGAGTACGCCTCGACAATCGGGTTGAGGTAGATGCAGCTCACGCCGAGCTGCTCAAGGTAATCTAACTTTTGCGTGATGCCCTTGAGGTCGCCCATAAAGAAGTCGGAGTTGGTAATTTCGCCGTGCTCGTTGGGCTGCCATACCGGCAGGGCGTACCAGTCCTTGTTGCGCGTAAAGTCGGTGCGCTTCAGCTCCTTTTCCTCGCCGCTGAAATAAAAGCGGTCGGGAAAAATCTGATACATCACGCCGCCGACAGGCCACTTGGGCGTTTCAAAGCCCTTTTTGTAGCAGGTCAGCTGCCAGCTTCTGCCGGGCGAATTCTCAATCTTGCAAATCTGATACGGGTCGGACGGCTGCAGATAGCGGTTGCCGTTGGGGGTTTGCAGGCGGAAGCTGTACCAGTACAGACCGACGCGCAAGGGGGTGAAATCACACTCCCAGATTTCGGTGTCGTCATCAAAGGTGCCGCACCACAGCAGCTTGATATACTCCCAGTTGTAGTCATAATCATATTTGACGCACAACTCGGTGTACTTGGAGCGCTCACCGCGCGGCAGGAGAATGCGGAAATGGACAGTCGTGTCCTGTTCTACCGCGCCAAACGGGGAGCGGTAATAGATTTTTTGTGAGTCAAATGGTATTGGCATAAAAGTCCTCCTCTTTTGCACCACACATTTCTGACAATATATTTCTATTATAGCATATACTTTCCGGAAATTCAACAGCAAAGGCACGGTTGCGGGCGCTGAAATGCTGTTTTTCAAAAATAATTTTGTCAACAGGCGCGAAAAAAGGAGCCGGCTCCTCACGCCATACGTGAGCAGAGCCAAGCTCCTGTTTGCTGTTTGATGAAGATTAGTAGACAATGACGGGCGTGCCGTAGTCGGTGCGCTCATACAGCTCCTGCACCTTGTCGTAGGGCGTGTTGACGCAGCCGTGCGAGCCGTTGCCGTTGTAGATGTCGCCGCCGAAGGACGAGCGCCAGGTGGCGTCGTGAATGCCGATGCCGCCGTTGAAGCCCATCCAGTAGCTGACCGGCGAGGAGTAGCCGGGACCGGTGAGGACGGTGTTTGTCGCGCGTGAGCTGATGCTGTAACGGCCGGTGGGGGTGTTGCACTCGCCGTCATTGTTGCCGGTGACAACGTCGGTATCCAGCACTAACTGACCTTTTTCGTAGTACCACAAATGCTGCTGTGAAATGCTGATTTCAATGTAGGTGCCGTCGCCGGAAACCGAAACCGGACCGGAATTCTGTTCCACGGTGATGGAGCAGGTGCTGTAGGTGCCGCGCGCCTCGACGCCCTTGCTGACGACGTAGTACGGCTCCACGCGGAAGGTGTAGGTTTGGTCAACATCCAGACGGTCGGTGATGAAGTAGTTGCTCTCGGTCGCGTCGATGTATTCCAATTTTTCGCCCTCTTTGGCGAAGTAGATGTTGTAGCCGGTCGCGTGGTCGCTGCGGTTCCAGCTCAGGTTGACGCGTGCCGCGTCGCAGGACGCAATCAGCTGCGTCGGAGCCGCCATGCCGCAGACAAGCCGCAGCACCTCGCCCTCGGAGGGGTAGTTGATGTTGTTGTACAGCGTGCGGTTGGCGCACACCTTGTAGGTGTACAGGGTGCCCTCCTTGACGTCCTTGTCCTGATAGGAGGTTTTGGCAGGGTCGTCGATATCGGCGACGAGCTTGTAGTCGCCGTCCTCCACCGCGCGGTACAGGCGGTATCCGCTGGCGTCGTCGGAGACGTTCCACGCAATCTCCACCTCGTCGGAGCTGTGCTCCGGATGCAGTCCCGTGACCTCAGCCGCCTGTGTGGCGGTTTTTTTGATGGTTTCGGAGCTTTCATGCACCTCGCCGTCGCTCTCGGTAAAGGAGGTGATTTTAATCCAGTACTGCGTGCCGCTTTTCAGCTCCTTGAGCGAAACGGCAGGCTCTGTCACCTTCGCCGCCTTGGCGTAGTCGTCGGAGGCGTCCTTGTCGCAGATATAGACAAAGTAGCCGTCAACGCCCTCGGAGGCGTCCCATTTCAGGTCGATGCGGTCGGGCTCGTAGCTGGTCTTTTGAATATTGTTCACCTTGCCGCGCGTCAGCACCGGCAAAATCGCGTTATCCGACGAAACGCCTGTTTCAAAGCGTGCGGTATTGCCCGAAGCTGTTGTGGCGGTATTGCCGATGGTCATCACCGCGACAACCGCGAGAGCCGCGACAAGCACGACGCCGCTGACAATCGATGTCAGCACAACCTTGCTTTTTTTCATATATCCTTCCCTCTCTCATGGAAAACAAATCTATATAAATCTATATTACCGATATTTATTTTATTATAAACTATTTTGTCGGAAAATGTCAATCGGTTACGAAAAAATCCACTGCCAAATTATCCTCACCTTTTTTGCCGAAAATAAGGGATATCGCCTAAATACGGCGCTTTGTCCGACATGAATCCGTTTGCGCAAAGAATTCATCAATCCGCGTGGCTTTGTATTGCGTGCGGCGCGGGAATGTGCTATACTGAAAAAGTAAATCATCATCTATCAAAAGGAGCAAAAAATATGAGAAAATTTGTCAAAGTTCTGTCCGGCTTTCTTGCCGCGGCAATGACCGCCTGCGCCGTTCCTGCCGTCGCGCAGGCAAGCGAGCGCAAAACGCCCGAGCTTGTCGCCGAAGCCCTCAACGGCTGCTCTCCCGAAGCAGTCACCGAAGCCCTCAACGGCTACTCCCTCGGCTACATGAGCTGGGGCGTGAGAAAAATGGGCTTGCACACCCTGCAGGAAAAGCTTGAAAGAAGCGGCAAGCCGCTGCCCGAGGTCAGAGTCGCGGTGCTCGACACCGGCTTGAAAAAGACCAACCGCTATTTGCAGGGACGCTACATCAACGACGGCTACAATTTTGTGGATAACAACACGGATTTTGACGATGACCAGTACCACGGCACCGAGGTCAGCGGCGTGATTGCCGACGGCACCTCCTCCAACGTCAAAATCCTGCCCATCAAGGTGATGGACGGCAACGGAGACGGCAAGATGGCGGACACCGCCAAGGGCATTTACTACGCGCTCGAGCACGGCGCGGACGTCATTAACCTGAGCCTGAGCGGCGACGACAAGAACCACACCTATCACTCGCTCGACGACGCGATTGCCGAGGCGGTTGCGCGCAACGTCGTGGTGGTTGTGGCTGCCGGCAACGAGGATACCGACGCTTCGCTGCGCTATCCCGCCAACAAGGACAACGTCATCACCATCACCTCCGTCAACAAAAACAACCGGCTCGGACTTTTGGCGAACTACGGCTCCGTCGTGGACTTCGCGCTGCCGGGCATGAATATTTTGGCGCCGCACAAGTCCATCATGCTGCCCGATTCCGGCACCTCTCTTGCCGCGCCGCACGCTGCCGCGGCTGCCGCGCTGCTGAAAACGTGGTGCAAGGATTTGAATCAGGAGCAGGTCATGGAAATTCTGAAGCAGCACGCCGTCGATTTGGGCGAACCGGGCTTTGACAATACCTATGGCTGGGGGATGCTCGATTTGAGCGACTTTGACATCAACGCCGCTCCGCCCGAGAAGCCGGCGGAACCGGAGCCTGCGCTGACCGGCGACGTCAACCTTGACGGCACGGTGGACATCAACGACGCCACCCTGCTGCAGCAGTATTTGTCGGAAATGACCGAGCTGTCCGACGCGCAGTTAGCTGTCGCCGACGCGAACGGTGACGGCGGCATCGACATCAACGACGTCACCATCATCCAGCGCTACATCGCCGAGCTGATTCCCTCTCTCGGTAACTGAACCCACGCGTTTTTTCAGGGAGAACGATCATGAGAATTCCAACCGGAGGTAAAATTTTAACCGTAACCGCCAGCCGGCGCAGTGTGTTTGGCTTCACCTGCGCCTACTGCGGAGAAAAAGCCCTTGTGCCTTTATCATCGGCTTTATCGTGGTAGGGCTGCTGCCCTTCCTCAAAGTGATCAAGCGCAATCGGGCGCGGAAGGAATGCAGCGGCACACAGTTTATTCCTCCGGTGTATTACAACGAGTCCAACCAAAACGACCTGTTTGCCGCGGCAGCCGTGCAGAAAAGCGGACTTTAACCCCTGATGAGCTGGTACGGCAGCGCGAACCACTCTCTCACGGCGTAGGTGGGCAGGAATTCGAGTCTTGTGTCGGCACAGACAGCGCCGACCTCGCCCTGAATGCCCTGCTGGCGCACAATCAGCATCGCGCGGAGCATATGAAAGCCGTCGGTTGTGACGGCAATATCCTCACGCAGTCCGTTGGCTTCCATCACCTCGCGCGTAAAACGGAAGTTTTCGGCGGTGTTTTTTGACCTGTCCTCGATGTACAGCCTGTCCGTGTCCACGCCGTCCTCTGCCATAACGCGGCGCATACACACCGCCTCCGCCTCCGGCTCGTCATAGCCCTGACCGCCCGACAGCACCGCCGACGCGTCCGGATGGTCGGCAAGGTACGCCTCCGCCGCGCGGATTCTGCCGCGCAAAATAACCGAGGGTGTTTTGTCGGGACGCACCTGCGCGCCGAGCACCACCACCGTGGCGTTATCGACCGGCTTGGTGTTGCAGGCGAAAACCATCATCGCGGTGACGACCAGTCCGTATACCGCGAAGGCAACAAAGCCGATGTTGACCGCGTGATACAAAACGGTTGTGAAGCCGGTGCGGTGCATCAGTCCGCTGAAAAACCGCTGCACCGGTTGGCAGCTGACGCAGAACAGCCAGACCGCGAAAATCGTGCCGGCGATATTGCCGACGTTGACGACACGCACGGTCATCGGCAAAATGAAAACGACGAGCAGCAGCACGGCGCAAAGCACGCCTAAGATTCTGAGTATCGTGAAAAATATTTGCATATTTACCTCCGGAAAAGTGTCTTGACAATTGACACGGAATGGTTTATGATAGATTTGTAATAGATTGATTAGCACAATAATGGAGGTGCGCTATGAAATGTCCGCATTGCGGCTTCAATGCCGAAAATTATGCCTTTTGTCCGGTATGCGGTCAAAGGATGGCGGCTGCCGTGCCGCCGCAGAACATCGGACAGCCGCAGCCGGCGTCTGAACCCCCACAGGCGGCGCTGCCGAAAAGCAACAACAAAGCGCTGCTGATTATCGCCATCGTCATCGGCGCGATTATCCTCAGCGGCGTGCTGACCGCGGTGCTCTCGCGCGTGTTCTACAACAAGTCCGTTGTAGAATCGTTCCGGGAGGCAAGCATCGTACAGACAATCGGTGAATAAACAAAGAGGACAGGTGAAAAAGCCTGTCCTTTTATTTTATTTATTCCTGTGCGTCCTGCGCGCCGATTTTGCGGAAGCGGTCGTACCGCCGCTGCAGCAGCTCCGCGTCCGGAAGCGCGAGGTTCTTTTCGAGGGTGCGCATGACGAGCAGCTTCAGGCTCTCAAACATCGCGAGGTCGTCCGCCTTGGGCTGGCGGATGATACGCTCCACCACGCCGAGCCGGAACAAATCCTGCGCGGTCATTTTCAGCGCTTCCGCCGCCTGCGGCGCCTTGGCGCTGTCCTTCCAGAGAATCGAGGCGCAGCCCTCCGGCGAAATGACGGAATACACCGAATTTTCGAGCATCCACACCTCGTCCGCGACCGCCAGCGCCAACGCGCCGCCGCTGCCGCCCTCGCCGATTAAAATCGTGAGCACGGGGGTTTTGAGCGTCATCATTTCCATCAGGTTTTCGGCAATTGCCTGTCCCTGACCGCGTTCCTCCGCGCCGATGCCCGGAAAAGCGCCGCTGGTGTCCACCAGGCACAGCACCGGACGGCGGAACTTCTCCGCCTGCTTTATCAGCCGCAGCGCCTTGCGGTAGCCCTCGGGGTGCGCCTGACCGAAGTTGCGTTCCATGCGCTCCTTGGTGTTTCTGCCCTTTTCGATGCCGATGACGGTGACGGGCATCTCGTACAGCTTCGCCAGTCCCGCGACAATCGCCTTGTCGTCGGAAAAACGTCTGTCGCCGTGCAGCTCAAAAAAGCTGTCGCCGAACATATGCTGAATAAAATCCACCGCCGTCAGCTTGGAGGCGTCGCGCGCCGCAAGCACCTTTTCGTAGGCGGGGTATGTATTATTTGTCGTGTTCGCCATTTCTTATCCCTCCCCGTAACCGTGCAGTCTGAGCAGCTTTGCCAGCGTCGGCTTCAGCGCGGAGCGCTGGACAACCGCGTCGATAAAGCCCTTCTGCAGCACAAACTCAGAGGTCTGGAAATCCTTCGGCAGCTTTTGCCGCATGGTCTGCTCAATCACGCGCGGACCGGCAAATGCCACCAGCGCGTTCGGCTCCGCCAAAATGATGTCGCCCTCCATGGCAAACGAGGCGGTGACGCCGCCGGTTGTCGGGTCGGTCAGCACGGTGATGTACAGCAGTCCGGCGTCGCTGTGGCGCTTGACCGCGCCGGAGGTTTTCGCCATCTGCATCAGCGACAGAATACCCTCCTGCATTCTGGCGCCGCCGGAAACGGTGCAGACCACCACCGGCAGCTTTTTCTCGGTGGCGTACTCAAAGGCGCGTGTGATTTTTTCGCCGGTGACGGTGCCCATGCTGCCCATCATGAAGTCGGCGTCCATCACGCACAGCACCGTTCTGACGCCGTCGATGGTACAAATGCCGCACCGCACAGACTCCTTCGCCTTTTTGGAAGCCTTGCTGAGCTTTTCGTCATAGCCGGGGAAGCCGAGGATATTTTTGCTCGTCAGCTCCGCGTCCTGCTCGTCAAAGCTGCCCTTGTCGGCAAGCAGGGCGATTCGCTGGGCGGCGCTCATGCGGAAATGGTGGTCGCAGTGCGTACAGACGTGGAGGTTTTCCTCCATATCGGTCGTCAGCAGCAGCGTGTTGCACTTCGGGCACTTCACCCACATTTCTTCGGGCACAAACGGCACATTCTGCTGTTTTTCCGCCGTAGCCTCCAACTCATTCTTCGGTTTTACAAAAGCAAAAAAATCCATCATCTTACCTCTGTTTATTTTAAATCGCGTTTTTTAAATCGCGTACTATACGTTTGATGCAGTGGAAAGGCTTCGTTTTCGCGAGAGAAGTTCATCTTCATCGACGAATCCCATTTGTTTTATCCAAGTATCAAGGGAAGGTAAACGACTTAAGCGGATAGAAGCAGTTCTTTACCTTACGCTGTCATCCCGACTTACGTGGAGGGATCCCCTTGATAGAGATACCGTGGTTTGTCGCCGAGGGGGATCCTTCGACTAAATCGCTGCGCGATTTTGCCCTTCGGGCACCGCTCAGGATGACATAAAGCGGATAGAAGCAGTTCCTTACCTTACGCTGTCATCCCGACTCACGTGGGTGAGGTGCAGAGGTGGGTTCCCCCGACAATTATGCATTATGCATTTAAATTCCGTCTTCTTTCCTCGAATCCCTGCATAAAATCCGTGGTATACTCGCCGGTGACGAACTGCTCGTCGGAGAGAATTTCGGCGAGGATATTGCGGTTGATGTCGATGCCCTCAATGGTCAGCTCGGACAGCGCCATCTTCATCTTGCGGATTGCCTCGGCACGGGTACGCGCCTGCACAATCAGCTTGCCAATCATGGAATCGTAATACGGCGGCACCACATCGTCCTGATACACCGCCGAGTCAAAGCGCACAAACGAGCCGCCCGGCGTATGTAAACGGCGGATTTTGCCGCAGCTGGGACGGAAGCCCTTTTCGGGATTTTCGGCGTTGATACGGCACTCAATGACATTGCCGTGGGTGAAAATGCTGTCCTGTGTGCGGGTGAGTCT
>JAFUUV010000104.1 GCA_017471345.1 Ruminococcus sp. | reverse complement strand
GCCAACCGCAGAAGCGTTTGGTGGTAAATCCGGCGGTTCGGTCAAGACCGAACCCTACAAAACGCTCAGGATGACAGGAAAGCTGTAGGGGACGGCTTCCCAGACGTCCCGATTTGCCTAACGTTGGGTTCAACGGGACGTCAGGGATGCCGTCCCCTACAAGTCGTAAAATACTACCGGAAACCCTTGCTCTGCATGGGTGCGGTGCCCAAAATCAGAGATTTTGACCGCACCTCATCGACTAAATCGCTTTGCGATTTTGCCCTTCGGGCGACCGCTCGGGATGACATGGATAAGAATAGACGGTTTGATGACAGCCGGCGGATAATGACAAAATGATTGGCAAATCAGATGCGCGTGTTGCAGCCGAAACTGACACTTGACAAGATATCAAAAATCTCATACAATAAATATGGAAATCTCTCGCAAAAACAGGAAATTTCTCACAATTTTCTGTCGCGTGTGATGAGTGCTTCCTGTAATTGAAACAGCGCTGACAGGGGAGGGATACGCTATGGAGGATTTTTCGCAGCAGCGCATCGGCAAACGCCGGAGTATCGGGATGTTTTTCGCGCTGGTGGCGTGCGGCGTTTTGCTGAATATCCTCGGAACCACCGTCAACGGGTGGCTGGGACTGCCCTTTTATTTTGACAACATCGGCACCATTCTGACCGCGCTGGTCGGCGGCTATCTGCCGTGTATCGCGGTAGGCTTTTTCTACAACCTCATCGTCGGCATCGGCGACCCGATTACCACCTACTACTGCTTCATCAGCGTCATCATCGCGTGGGCAGCGGCGTTTTTTGTGCGCATCGGCTGGCTCAACCGTTTTCCGCATATGTTGGCGGCGGTGCTGGTGTTCGCTGCGTTCGGCGGCGTCGTCGGCGGTGTGCTGACGTGGTTCCTCTACGGCTTCAGCGTCGGAGAGGGCGTCGCCGGTGTGATGACCGAGCAGATGATGCGGCTGACCGGTATGCCGTCGTTCGCGGCGGGACTGTTGGCGAATTTTTTCATCGACATCGTTGACAAGCTTATCACCACGCTGATTTCGCTGCTGATTTGGAAGCTCCTTCCCAAGCGGCTGCTCGCTTATTATAATGTTTTCCGCCGTCAGATTGCCTTTCGCCGCAGCGCAGCGGTCGGCGTCAAGCGCAAAAAGTTTTCGCTGCGTTCCAAGGTGCTGCTGCTGGTCGCTTCCTCCACCACGCTGGTCGCGGTTTCGGTGGTGATGGTCTGTGTCTATCAGTTCCATCAGTCCACCGTACAGTCCTACGCCGAGCAGGGACGCAGCGTCACCACCATGATGGCGCAGATGATTAACCCCGAAAAAATTGAAGCCTATGTGCAAAAGGGCAATGCCGACGACGAATATCACGACATTGAGCAGACGCTCTACAGCGTCAACGCCGGTGTGCCTGAAATTACCTATATATATGTATATCAAATCCGCGAGGATGGCGCCCGTGTGGTCTTTGACCTCGACACCGCCCAGACCGAGGCGGACGAGCCGGGCGAGATTGTGCCGCTCGACGACTTTATGCAGGCGCACCTTGATGAATTTCTCGCCGGCAAGGAGGTCGAAAACGCCGTCACCAACGACGAGTACGGCTGGCTGCTGACGGTTTATCAGCCCTTCGGCGAGGGCAAAAACCTCTGCTACGCTGCCGTTGACCTCTCGATGGATCGCCTGCGCTCCCTTGAGCTTGCTTTTCTGACGAGGATTGTGTCGCTGTTTCTCGGTTTCCTGTCGCTGATTCTCATCTTCGCTTTGTGGATTGCCGAGCACTTCATTGCCGACCCCATCAACCGCATCACCGCCGCGACGCTGCACTTTGCCTACGACAGCCCCGACGCGCGGCGTGAAAGCGTCAAGTGCATCTGCGGTCTGGACATTCAGACCGGCGACGAGATTGAAAGCCTGAAAAACGCGATTCAAAAAACCACCTCCGACACGATGGGTTACATCGAGGAGGTGCAGAAGCACGGCGAGCGGATTTCCAACCTGCAAAACGGTCTGATTATGGTGTTGGCGGACATGGTGGAAAGCCGCGACAGCTACACCGGCGACCATATCCGCAAAACCGCCGCCTATACGCGGATTATCCTTGAACAGATGCGCCGCGACGGCATCTATGCCGACCGGCTCACCGACGCGTATATCGAGGATGTCATCAACTCCGCGCCGCTGCACGACATCGGCAAAATCCATGTGCCCGACGCGGTGCTCAACAAGCCCGGCAGGCTGACCGACGAGGAGTTTGCCCTCATGCGCGAGCACACCACCGCCGGCAGCGAGATTATCGAAAAAGCCATCCGTACCGTCGGCGGCGATTCCGGTTATCTCAAGGAGGCAAAAAACCTCGCCGCATACCACCACGAAAAGTGGAACGGCAAGGGCTATCCCTCGGGACTTGCCGGCGAGGAGATTCCGCTTTCCGCGCGCGTGATGGCGGTTGCCGATGTGTTTGACGCGCTGGTATCGCGCCGCGTTTACAAGCCGCCGTTTCCCATCGACAAGGCGATTGATATCATCCGCGCCGACGCCGGTACCCATTTTGACGCCAAGGTCGTCGAAGCCTTCCTCCACGCCGAGCCGGAAATCCGCAAGGTCGCCGAGGAACATGAAACAGAATCATAACAATGGAGCTGCTGCCTTAAGCGTTTAAGGCGGCAGCCTTGCTTTTTACCTGAATCCGTGAAACTCCGGATACAAAACCATGGTTTCTCGCCGAGGGGAATCCAAAGGTTTGACTACAGTTGACATTCCGTCCAACGTGGATGAGGTGCAAAAGGCTCCCCTTGAGGGGAGCTGTCGCGCCGCTTCGGCGGCGTGACTGAAGGGTGACGGATAGGGACGATACTTTACCAAACGCACTGTCAATTTGATAGGCTATCCAGCTTTCCCCTCACCCTTCCGTCATTTCGCACGGCGAAATGCCACCTCCCCTCAAAGGGGAGGCTTATC
>JAFUUV010000103.1 GCA_017471345.1 Ruminococcus sp. | reverse complement strand
TACTGGAAATCTTCCTTGCTTTGGTGTATAATTGATTTTGGTGTTATTATTCACAAACTTATTATACCACAACAGGCACATAACCGTCTATGCTTTCGGTTATGTGCCTGTCTGTTTTTTGGGGTGTTTTTTCACAGCCCCTCATAAAAATATAGAAGGCAAGGTTATATTATGAAGTATATAACAGATATTCACGCACTAAATCTGCCCTGCTCGCTTAAAACGTGCGGTGATTGGCACACCTCGGCAATACAATGGAAAAACCCACATACAAGGGCGCTGTGAAGAAACGAAGCTACAAACTTCCATCTTTCAAAGATTCCTTGCATTTTGAAAATGTAATGCGTATTAAGGCAAGAAAACCTGTTTCACAAAACTGTGTATGAAATATTGTGATTTCCGCACAAGTATCGTGCTGCTTTTTCTACAGCGCTCCATAAAAAATTAGTTCACTATTAGCTTTTAATATGGTAAAATAATAATATACATATTAAACAATTAACAGGAGGTGTGTCAATCAAAAATTATGCAAAAATAAAACTAAAGCAAAACCAACAAAAAAGGAGCAGCTAATGAAAAAACTGAAAAACATCACAGCAATTATTTTAATCGTGGCTATCTTATCATCAATCACGGCGGTGGCACACGCAGAAACAAATGTTTCGGAAACGAAACAGACCTCTTTTTCGGATGTAAAAGGAGCGGCTGAAACAGAAGCAGCTATTGTTAAGGAGCTGCCGGAAGAAAGAACGGAATATACAAAAGAATTTCTTCTTGATGACGGCACAAAAATGATTGCAGAGTACGAGCAACCGATACATTATCAAGACGACAAGGATAATTGGCTGGAATATGACAACACCTTGGACAGCAATCTAAAAAACAGAAGCAGCGATTTTCGTGTAGATTTATCGGAAAAAGCTGATGCAAAAGAGCTTGTAAAAGTTAACACCAAGAATTACTCCGTAAGTTGGGGCTTCAAAGACGCTGCAGACAGCAGCTATCAGAAAGCGGATACACAGGATATAAAAGAAAACGGCAATGAAAAATACACCACGCTTTCCAATCTGACCTCGGAAGTCACCTATGAAAACGTCTATAAGAATGTTAATCTCCAATATATTGTATCACCTGCGGGCGTTAAAGAAAATATCATTCTCAAAGACGCTGATGTACAAAACGAATTCTTTATTTCCTACAACATTGGTACACTGCGTGCGGTACAGAAGGACGACTACACCATTACACTGTATAACAGTGACAGCAAAGAGGTGTTTTCAATTGTCGCGCCATATATGACGGACGGTAAGGAAGAATACAGCACACAGCTAAAAATGAGCATCGAAAGCTACGGCAACGGAGTGCTTGAGGTAAAGCTTGCAGTTGATTATTGGTATATTCACGGATTGTTCCGCAGCTTTCCGATTACAATTGATCCGCAGATTGTGTCACCAAACAATCAATACTGCTTAAATCTAAACGAAGCGTATTATAGTGGTTATTCGTTAAATCACGGTCCTTACTACATTAATTACCGCGATATTACGGTTGCGGTTCCTCATAGTCTTTATTCTCTCGGAGATGGAGAGAGAATCGTCAGCGCAAAGTATAAATTTACCATCTCAAACAGCAGTAATCTTTTTACCAATGACAACGAGGATGCAATTGTCATTAACGCACATAAGATTACCAATTATTCCGGTTCTGCGGTTTCATTTAGTCCGGATATTCTTGATTATGATACGGTCACATATTCCGATAACGAAACGATAACGTTTGATTTAACTAAAACGTACAGGGATTGGTACTCGGAAGAAAGTAATAAACGTGGTTTTATTTTGGAAGCGCGTGACACGGTAGGCTCCAAAACTGTAAATTTCAACACCTCTACTATAAAGCCTGTATTAACCTTAATTTACAAAGATTTTAAGGGGACGGAAAGCAGCTTGTCTTATCATACCTACGATGTCGGGCAGAACGCAACCGCTTCTGTGTCAGATTATCTCGGCAATCTGGTAATTAATCAAAAGCTGTACGAAGGAACAGGCTCGCGCAATCCTATCAGTCTTTCCATGACCTACAACAGTATTGACTGCGATGCGGTATTCCCGAACGGCAGTGCAACAGGAATGGGCTGGCAGTTCTCTTGCAATCAATACATTCGTGAAGCGCCCACATCTCTTGCAAACGCAGGGTATCAATATATTTACACCGATTCTGATGGAACTGAGCACTTTCTGAAACAGTCAGGGAACAGTGACGATTGGTATGATGATGACGGTTTTGGTTTTTCGATGACGATGAACGATACTGAGATTACCGTTGAAAACGGCAATACCCAAGTCTATCAACTGCCCGCAAACGGCGGCAGATTGCTAAGCGAGACAGACAACAACGGAAATACAATCAGCTACTCTTACGACGGGAACAACATCATTCGGATTACTGACGGAACAGGTCAACGAAGCGTAGAGTTTGAATACATGAGCGGTGTTGTTGCATATATTGATCTGCCCAACGGCGATTATATTTTGTTTGATTATGATGACGATTATCTAACCTCGGTGGTGTTCCCCGATGGACGCGCTTCTGTTTTTGAGTATGACAACGACTTGCTTGTGTCGGTTCAGCAGGTATATCAGAGTTATTCTAATGTCAGCGGTACAGTGACCTTTGACTATGCAAACCACCAAGTGACAAAGGTCGCGGAATACGGCAGCGACAGCACCGAGGGCAATTATATCGAGATGACCTACGGCAACGATAACACGACTATATTCACCGACAAGCAGGACAGAACGTCAACATATACATTTGACAACTACGGCAGCAAAATCTCCGTATTAAACGCGAACGGCTATCTTGAAAATAATGGCGGCAGCGGTTTCTCAGCTTTAAGCGGAGCGGACTCATTTACCAAAAACTATATCGTTCAGTCAACAGAGCAGTCTACAAGCTATTTCACAAAAGTTGACGGCGACAGAGCCGGCGCAGACAGCAGCGGCGGCACGTTCAATATTGACGGAGATGAACACTTCTTAGGCTCAACTTCCGTCAAGATCAGTAATCCCGTAAGCAGTAATAATGCGGCATTCTTTACGGGAGCGCTTCATCAGTTTAACGATACCTCGTTTAACGGTGAGGATGTGACTTTTTCTGCTTATGTAAAGGTAGAGGATGTTACACAGATTTATACCGGCGGTCCGATTGGGGCTACCTTAAAAATCAAATGCTTTGACGCAAATAATAACGCGCTGACAGATAACAACAGTATCGGATACACCGGAACAAAGGATTGGCAAAGGTTGAGTATCTCTACAACGATTCCGGAAAACACCCACCATTTCCGTATTTACTGCAATCTTCGTTATGCTTCGGGTACAGCATGGTTTGATTGTCTCCAGTTGGAAGAAGGCAACGCGGTCAATGATTTCAACGCTCTGCAAAACGCTGCGTTTGATGAATCAAATCAAGATAGCAATAATCAACCTTATTGGGTTACAAGCGAGGGTGCGTCTATATCAGTTCAAAATGGTACTGCTACAATATACGGCGAAGCAGGTGCATACGACGACGTTGTAGAAGAAGAAACAACAGTTGAACAAATGACCGAAACAGAAACAGAACCGCAGACGTATACTGTGACGGAACCTGAACCGACGGAATTTGGAAATATTACACTGTACGATACGCACGGAAATATTACATATTCCGGAACGGGTATGGTTCAAAGAAATGTTGAGAAGACATACTTTAGTAACCCATCAACCGATCCGACACAATTGACAGAACCAACTGAAGCAACAACAGTTCAACCCGAAAGTGGCACTGGTACAGAAAATCCTCTGGGAAATAGATATATTTCCCAAAGCGTTATGGTGAATCGCAAGGGAATTTGCTTCAATATCGTCGGTGAAGCACAAGCAAAGTCGGCTCCGCTCTCCAACGAAACCAGAACATATGGAATTGCGCTCATAATTTATTACGAGGACAATAATACTCCCGAAACACATTATCAGGAATTCAACAGCAATACCGACAATAGGCAGACCGTCTGCTTGTCAGTTTATCCAAATGATAATGAAACAGTCATCGACCATATTGCGTTTGCGTTCGTTTACGGTTATAATGAGAATAGCATGATGGCGTATAGCGCGATGCTAAACATTGCTTCTATGGCGGAGACACCGGAGGTACCTGAACCAACAACAGCCCCAACAGAACCGGAAGCAACAGAAGCGTCAACTGCGTATGATGACTATATTGACTATAAGGTTCTCGAAGAAACAATTGACCCGAATCAACCGTATATGCAGTCGTTCAAAACCTATGACGATAATGACAATTATGTCGTTTCTGAAACTGATGAAGCAGGAAATACTGTTAGCTATTTGCGCGATGTTGACGGCAATGTTACCGAAAGCATTGACGGAAACGGTTATGATACACAGTATGAGTACGACGCCGCAGGCAATGTGACGAAGCTGAAAAACGGAACTTCACAAAATCTGTATTCGTATAACGGCGCAGGCACGATTTCCGCGATTCAGCATAACGGCTTCCAATATGATTTCAACTACGACGTGTTCGGAAAGCTGATTTCTACCAAAATTGGCAACACGGCGCTGTCCTCCAATACCTACTCCGCAAGCGGCTTGTTGGCAAGGACAACTTATGCCAACGGCGACTATATCGAATACAGCTACGATGCTTACGATCGCGTCATTCAGATGAAAGACGAAAATGGTGTGTTCGCCCGATTTGTCTACAACAAGAAAGGCTTGGTAACAAAATACATTGATGCTTTGAGCGGCATTACGACGTATTACTACTATGATTTCAGCGGCAGCAAGACGGGAGAATACTGTCAGACTGAGGGCGGCGATTTGTCCTATTATCTCAGCTACGACAGCAACGGCAATACCGTTGAGAAAACTGCGGTTGACAATGCGGTCAGAACCATTACAAAGGGCACTGACGCGGACGGTAACGCCTTTGTCAGCAATGACGGGGTAACTGTGACAAGTGAAAAAGATGATTTCGGCAGGATATCCAGCGTTACGACAGCCAATGCCAAC
>JAFUUV010000102.1 GCA_017471345.1 Ruminococcus sp. | reverse complement strand
GGACTTGACCTTTCTGTCCAGAAAAGAGGTGCCGGTGGTGGTGCCCAGCGCTGTCCAGCCGCCGCTGCCCTTGAAATACACTCGGTACCGCGCGACGCCCTTGACGGAATTCCAGCGCAGATAGATGCCCTCGTTGGTGTTTTGCAGCGAGGTGACCTCCGGCGTTGAGTGCTGGTACATCTGGCTCCAGCCCGCCGCGTCATAGCCGCTGTGCGGTTCGCCGTCCTCGCCGAGCGCGCGGATGGTATAGGTCTCGGTTCTGCCGAGGGAAACGCCCTTATCGGTATAGGTCAAGCCGTCCACGTCCTTCATGCGCTTCCAGCTGCCGGCGCCGTAGCGGTAATACAAGCGGTAGCCATACGCGCCCTCCACCGCGTCCCAGCTGAGACGGATGCCGCCCTCGACACATTCGAGCGTGGTGATTTTCGGCGTTGTCAGCCTGCCGGAGGGAATCAGCTCCGCCTCTTCCCCATCGGTCACGATGACTTGGAAGGTCGCTGTCTTGCCGTTTTCGGAGGTAACGGTCACCACCGCTTCTCCGGCGGAAACAGCGGAGATTCTGCCGTTTTTATCCGTCTGCGCGACGTCGGGATTGTCGGAGGTAAATGTAAAGCGCGTCATCGCGTTGACAGGGCGGACGTCCGGCACCATGAGGTAGGATTTTCCGACGCCGAGTCTGACGCCCGCGCCGTCCAACTCAAAGGAAGTCAGCGCGGCTGTTTCGGTATCATTCGCGCCGATTTTGACCTTGCCCGTGCTGCGCGTGTAGGCAATGCTGCCGCCACAGCGCACCGTAGTATTGGCGGAGACGCTGTCCGCCGCGCAGTCCTTGGTGAAATAAATTCCCTGCTTGCCGCAGTCGGCGACGCGGTTGTTGCTGACGCTCCCGACAGTGGACGCGTCGAGCAGAACGATGCCCTGATTTGCCGCGCCGCTGACATCGTTTTCGGTGACGGAACGCAGGGAGGTGTGATAGGCGGAAATGCCGTATTTGCCGGTACGCTCCACGCGGTTGCGCGAGAGGGTATCGACGGCGCTGTTTACCATCTGAATCCCGTTGACCTGCGCGTCGGTGATGATATTGCGCGTTATTTCATCTGTCCGCGCGTTTGCCATCAGCACAATGCCGTAGTAGTTGGCAGGATGCGCGGTGTTTTCGGCACAGCGCAGAAGATTGCCGGAAATCCGCGCGTGACGCGTTTCCTCCAGCCGCACGCCGTGTCCGTGTACTTCGATATCGTTGTCATGGATATTGACGTTCTCATGGTAATATTCACCTGCCGGTATCGCGCCGTCACGCGCGTCCGGCACAGTGATGGTATCACCGATGACGGCGACGCCCTGGCTGACATAGGAGGCGTAAATGTCGTCCGTCACGCCGATATCACGCAGGGTATTATACGCGATTTCGATGTTCGTTGTCCGAGGCGGCTGATATGTACAGGGAACGTGCACCTCTGTGCCGCCAAGCTTGGCAAGATAATCGGCGGTATACATACCGCTGCCGCCGTACATAATCGCATACAGCGAAATACCGCGCGCGGCAGACTCGATGCGGTTGCCGGTGATTTGCACATTTTTCCAGTTGAAGCCCTGAATCGCCGCGCTCTTGATATCGCGGAAGAGGTTGTCGCGGATGACCACGCCGTCAAATGGGTTGTTGAGGACGCCGGTATGGGTGCCGATGGCACGCGGCACGTTTTCGAACGTGCAGTTTTCCACTAAAATATGTTTGCAGTTAATGTCCTCCGCGCGGCAGTTGACCATATGGTCGGGATGCAGAATATCAAACTGAATCACCTCGTAGCCGATGCCTTCGAGGGGTAAAATCTGATCACGGAACACGCAGTCCCGGGCGGTAAAGCCGTCTGCTCCGGCAACCTCCATCATATGGCCGCCCCGCTCGTTGCGCATCATCACGCCAATCATTTCAAAGTTGGCGGCGTGAGCCACCTTAATCATCGTATTCTTTCCGGCGTTGCCGTCGAGGGTGCCGCCCAGCAGCGTGATGTTGCGGTAACGGTAGCCGGTCGCGCCGGAATCAACCGTATCCTCATCGCCGACGCGCAGCATATTGCCGAGCACCTTGCGTGTCACCGTTACGCCGCGCAAATCAAGCGTCGTATTGTCATATATATGCAGGCTGCAGGCAAGGTCGTAGCTGCCGGCAGGCACCGCGACTGTCACCGGCGACGCTTCACTTGCCGTATCGCGCGCGAAATTCAGCGCGTCCTGCACCGCGTTGAAAAAGCCGCGTGTGCGGATATCCTCCTTGGAAACCGCTTTGAGCGAGATTTCCCGCGCCGCGCCGCTGCTGACCGCAGCCGCGCCAATTCCGGAAAACAGAAGCAGGCACAACAAAACCGCTGATGCTTTTTGAAGGATTCTCCTCATCTTCTGCACCTCTTAAACAAAAATTTCTCTTTTATTATACCGCTTTTTAGTCATCGCGTCAACCGTTTCCGATGAGAAAAACAAGTAAAGCTAATTTCGTAACAGAAACGCAAGTATATAAACAACACTGTCATTCCAATCGGCGCCAAAGGGCAAATAGTGGCTGAGGTGCGGTCAAAATCTCCGATTTCGGGCAACACACCCATGCAGAGCCGGAATCCCCTTGTCAGAGGCAGTGGAGCGTTGCCGAAGGGGATCCTTCGACTATTTGCTTTCGCAAATTCGCCTATCGGCGACCGCTCAGGATGACAGCCGGTAGATGATGACAAAACGATTAACAAAACGATTAACAAATCAGATTCACGTGATAAGAAAAACAGCGGTACCCAAGCGCCTGCTTCGGTACCGCCGCATCTCGGCAATCAAGCCTTACTTCATGCTGTTCTCGTAGGACTCAATCATTTTCTTGACCATCTGTCCGCCGACGGAGCCGGCTTCACGGGAAGAAAGGTCGCCGTTGTAGCCCTGCTTGAGGTTGACGCCGACTTCGTTGGCGCACTCCATTTTGAAGCGGTTCATGGCTTCCTTTGCCTCGGGGATATTAATCTGGTTGTTATTTCTGTTTGACATGGTTGTTTTCTCCTTAATTCTGATCTATCTCAAGCGGCGGAATGCCTTCGCAATTTGTCGCCGCAGTAGTAGTGTTTGGAGAAAACGCTTTTTTATTGCTTGTAAAATTTGTTAGTTTTTGAGGTGGATTTTTGACGGATAAATATCCAAAAGCTGTATGACTGTTATTATGAAAATATGTACCGCCATCATCAAAGGCACGTTCAATATCCTGATTCGTAACAACAGCTTTTTGCTTCATCATGATTCTTTATGTGCTTTATTTCTGCTCGATTCGATGATGGCATGGATATTATCAATGATAAAATGCTGGGCGTTGAGGTGATAGAATACGCCCTCATAGGGTATGCCGTACTGATTCACTCTTTCCTCGGTGGTAATTCCAAGGTTTTGACCTGCGCTTGTCGGACGCTTTCTCGCGTTGTTGTTGACAACAATATTGGTCAACATACCGATTTCAACCAGCCATCCGGTAATTTCCTTGCTTTTAATCTCTTTGACATATAGCGTATTTATCAGGGCATTGATACGCTTTGTTACTTCGGTGATGGAAATCGGTCTTTCCGAGTATTCATAATTTGCAAGCTGTTCAGCCGTAACGCAGAACTCCGCCCTGTCCGGCATTTCCACCTTGAATTTGCCTTTGTTGTCAACGATTTGTTTCAGGATACCCGATGTATAAAACAAACACCTGGATATTCTGACATGATTCACGACATCATTTTCAGCGACTTCTTCATCGGTCAGCGGATTGACGCCGTTGGCGAGCTTTTCCAGATACATCTGTGCTCTGGCGATAATTTCTATTTCGGTCATACGGTTCTCTCCTTATATCCAAAGCCGCGCCTGTGTTGCAAGGCGCCGGTATTTATGCAACCTCATCCATTCTATGCTTTTTTATCATACTCCCGTATGACGCGCATAAACGCTTCGCCGTACTGTTCGAGCTTGTTTCTTCCTACGCCGCTGACGGACAGGAATTGTTGATCCGTTGTCGGCATCACCCTGCACATATCGGTAAGTGCTGCGTCGGAAAAGATGACAAACGCCGGCACACCTTTCTTTTTGGCGTAATACAGCCTGACAACCTTCAACGCTTCAAACAATTCGCTGTTTACGGCTTTTATTTCTCTGTCAACCGTTTTTGATTTCTGTTGCCTTGCCTTGCGGATTTTGACGTCCGCGTTTCCTCTCAGCACCGGATAACTCAATTCTGTCACACGCAAAACCGGTTTGCCCGCGCCGACGGATTGGATATACTCCTGCTCCTCGAGTTTTTCGATGATGTATTGGATTTCAAACGCCCTGACATCCTTCATGATGCCAAAGGTCGATTGCCGGTCGAGCCTTGCTCTTTGGATGCGTTCCGAAGGCACGCCGCGCAACACATCGGTAACCATCTTAGCGCCGTAGTTCTGACCTGTACGGATGATACAGGAGAGTATCTTTTGCGCTTCCACCGTAACGTCAACGGTTTCAAATTCCGTCAGACAATTCGAGCACTTCCCACAGGATTTCTTGTGCGCGTCACCAAAGTATTTCAGCATATATCCGCGCAGGCAAGTGCCTGTAGTGCAGTAAAGCACCATTTGCTTGAGCCGTTCTTCCTCTCTCTTTTTGAAGAACTCCCTCTGCTCCGGTGACAGGCTCTCGTTATCCTCCGTATTTTCAATAAAATACCGGCAGGTGCTGACATCCGCCTTGCTGTAGAGCAAAATACAGTCGGCTTCCTCTCCGTCGCGTCCGGCGCGTCCTGCCTCCTGATAATAGCTTTCGATATTTTTCGGCATATTGTAATGGATGACAAACCGCACATCGGATTTGTCGATGCCCATTCCGAAGGCGTTTGTCGCCACCATAACGCTTTTGCGGTCATACACAAAATCGTCCTGATTGCCTGCTCTTTCGGCGTCGTCCAAGCCGGCGTGGTAGCGCGTTGCCTGCACACCGCTTCGGTTGAGCAATTCGCATACTTCTTCCACCTTTTTGCGTGTGGAGCAATACACAACTCCGGACTGATTGCTCCTCTCCCGAATGAGCTTCAGCAGGGTTTCGGATTTGTTTTTCGGTTTCATGACCGAAAAAAACAGATTGGGGCGGTCAAAGCCTGTTGTGACAACGGCAGGATGATGGAGGTTCAGCAAGCGAACAATATCGCTCTTGACCTCATCGGTTGCGGTTGCCGTAAAAGCGCCGATAATCGGGCGGTCATGCAGCCTTGCAATAAATTTGTTAATGTTCAGATAGCTCGGGCGAAAGTCCTGTCCCCATTGGGAAACGCAGTGTGCCTCATCGACCGCAACCAGGGATATATCCGCGTGAAGCGCGAAGCGTAAAAACGAAGCGGATTCCAGCCGTTCGGGCGCGACGTAAATGATTTTGTATTGACCGTTCGCGGCATTGGCAAGCGCCTTGTGATACTGCGCCTCCGTCAGCGAACGGTTCAGATACGCCGCGCTGACGCCCTGCTGCACCAACGCGTTTACCTGATCCTTCATCAAGGAAATCAGCGGCGAAATCACCAACGTGATACCGTCCAGTAGCAGCGTGGGAATTTGATAGCATAACGACTTGCCTGCGCCGGTCGGCATGATACCGAGAACATCCTGTCCGGCAAGCAGCGCGTCCACCGCCTGCTCCTGTCCTTCACGGAAGGAGGTGTAGCCAAAGTATTGTTTTAGAATATCGTATTTATCCGCTGTCATTTCGTCACCGTCTTGCTTTTGCCAAAATCATCCTCTCCGCGTCAAGGCGTTTCAGACGGTGACGCCGGTTTCAAGAGATACGCCAAGGTCTTGCCGATGTCGTCGTCGATGCAGACGGACTGCACGGCAATTTCTTCGGGACAGTTGGCTTCGTGATAATTCAGGCAAGCGTAGGTGGCGTGGGGGTTCGCCAGCGTCATCTGCCAGAAAGGATATTTGACAATGACAGGGGTGTTCCCTCCCACTCCGAGCTCGAGATAGAGAACACGGTCATTGGCGTGTTTTTGCAAAAAGTCCGCGTACGCGGCGGAGGCTCTGTGCCAGCCCTCGTCCTCGACAAAGCTGTCGTCCGAGCGAAGGTTCATCACCACATCGCTGCCGTCGTCGGGACACTTCGGTATCAGCGCGGTCGGAATCCGCATTTGAAGGCTTCTGTCCTCGGGAACCTGAAACAAGCCGTTTTCGTCCTTGACAAAGCCTTGCGCTGCCATCGCCCGATACACCCATTCCTCATTGTCATAGGTCTTTTGCAGGCGGCGGTTGACGGACTGAAACAGACCATAATCGCCCTGTGTGTAAAACAAGCGGTTCTTTTCAAAACCGGCAGCCTGGAACTGATGGTCAACATTCGTCGTAATGACAAAGTACTGCTTATCCGCGACCAGCCTGAGCAGCAGCTGATACACCGGCTGCGGCGCCGGATAGTAACGATTGAAATAGATATGTCTTGCCCACCACGCCCAACGTGTCTCCGCGTCCGGAAACGGGTAGAAGCCTCCGGAATACATATCCCTGATACCAAAACGGCTGTGGAAATCAAAGAAATACTTCTCAAAGCGTTCGCCGCTGTAGGTAAAGCCTGCCGAGGCGGACAGTCCCGCGCCGGCGCCGATGATAATCGCGTCGGCTTGCCGCAGCGCTGTTTTTAATCTGTTCAGCTGTTCTTCCTGAGTGCCGACGCCGCCGGTGAGGTGACTGAATACGCGCAGCGCGTTGAGCCCCTTCTGAATGGTTTCTTCATAGCCGTTCGGCAAATAATCATATGTGTTTTTCATTGTGTTCACCTCATAATCGCGCGTTTGGTTTCCGCAATGACGCCGGCAAGCGTCATCTTATAGCAAGCCGCGCAATGTAGACGGTAAAAGTGGTCATTTTTAAGAAATTCTTTTTTTCTTTTTAAAATACTATTATTTTTGCGTCTACATCGGCTACATTTGCTGCAACGTTTCAGTCGGAAAACGCGCCGCGCATTTCATAACCTGCATCATGCTGTTTATCGCCTGCAAAGGCGGATATGTGAAAAAGCCCGACAAAGCTGACACAGCCTTGTCGGGCAACGAAGCTCCTAAGCCAGACCGACAGCGCGGAAAAAGAAAACGGAAAGCATACCGCAGGTGGTGCCGAGCACGACACCGGCAAGCACGTCGGTCAGATAGTGAACGCGCAAATAAACGCGCGAAAAGCTGATGAGTGCCGCCAACAGAATAATCGGCACAAAGGTGATTGGACGGCAACGCAGAATCGCCACGCCGACCATTGCGAAGGACGCGGTCGTATGACCGGACGGGAAAGAGTAGAACCGCGGACGGTTGATAATCTGCTCGTCGTCATCGAGGCTGTGGCAAGGACGGATACGCTTGACCACGTGCTTAATCAGCCCCTCACCCATCACATGGGCAAAGGCAAGCGCGACCACAAAGTTGAAGCCGGTCATGCGCCATTCGGAACGAATCAGAAAGGGCAGACAGATGAGCCACCAGATGATACCGACATTCGCGGAACGGGAGGCGGTTTTCATAATCAGATTCAGCGACGGACAATGCATCCGGCTGATATTATTGAGAACCTTGTTATCAAGCTCTTTGATTTTTGAAAACATCTGCTTCACCTCCTGTTTGATGATGGCACGATTGCGGCAAGCGATAATTACCAATCGCCGTCGCCGACGTCATCATCCTGAATAGAATAGTTATTTTGCCCATCGCCCTGGTTGCTGTCGTCAACCGCAGACCAACCGGCGTTGGGGTCGTAATACTCGCTCTCGCGGAAATCCCGAACGTTGCCGCTATCCCTGTTGACGCCCTCGTAATAGTCGTTGTAATTGTCAAGAAAGTCATCGGAGGGATCGGCAAGCACCCAGCCGAGTGCGCTGTCATACTGATACCATCTGCCGTCCTGGTTGTAAAAGGTCGTATTGTTATACTGATAATACCCCGTGTCGCGGTTGAGCACCATACGTTTGCCGCCGCTGCACAGGTTGGTGTTGCCGAGAAAGGCGTATACGCCGGCAACGAGTATGGCAATTGCCAGCAAGGCTAACAGGACATTGGGCAGCGTGACAAGACGCTTTTCAGGAGCCTCGGGATAAGTGTTCCGTTCGAGGAAAAGGTCGCTGTCCGACACATCGTCCGCAGGCTCCTGCGCAGCCTTGCGCCGTTTGAGCGGAATGCCGCAGGTAGGACAATATTGCTCGTTCAAAGACACCATTTCACCGCAATTATCGCACCTGGTCTGCACACAAACCCACCTCGGCTCTCCTTTTTGTATTACCTTTTATTATATCCGAAATTACTGTTTCTGTCAACCTTTCGACAAAAAACCGCGGCGAATTTTGCGCGCCGGTTTACACCTCGATGACACGACAGTCATGGCGCGTATAGGGCAAAAATACCCGCAGCAAATCGGCGGTTTTCAGCTTGAGATAACCGGTGCGGGTACCGTCGGTAACGCCGACATATTCCTGCGCTGCCACCTCGCTGTCAACAACCGCCTGCACCGACTCTGCGGAATCAAGGAGCAGGCTGAACAGTGTTGCCGCGCCCGGCTGCACGCTGAGCAGCTCCATCAGCGCTTCCTCCGAAGCGAAGGAAACGCGCGAAATACCGAGCGCCTTGCTGAAATCCTTTGTCACAAAGGGCTTGTCGCCGCGCGTGACAAAGAGGTAGAAGCTTGTTTTCTGACGGTTGCACAGAAACAGCGTTTTAGCGGTGTGCACGGCAAGCTGTCTGTCAATCGCCTCGCAGTCCTCCATCGTCAGGGTTTCGTCATTCTCCACGCGCTCAAACGGAATC
>JAFUUV010000017.1 GCA_017471345.1 Ruminococcus sp. | reverse complement strand
TCATTCCTATTTTCGGAAACGGCTCGGACAGGCAATCGGTGTCTTTATTTGCGCTGAGTGATACACAGCCTTGGATAAAAATTATATTTGCTGTTGTCATCGGTCTAACCGTTCTGAACGGCATTTGCGGTCTGATCATCAGCCGATTGGATAAGCTGCTGTGGAGCAAACACCGATTGATAACAGGATTCGTTTTATCCGTCATCTCGTGCTTGCTGTTTATCGTTACCCGACAGCCCTACGCAGGCATATTCTGTTTTGCCGTTCTGATTATCAAGGGCTGGCTTTTATTTAGGGGGAAAGCGTGAATGACCCACTGAGTGAGAAATATACCAAACAAGACGAAAGGCGGACAGCCTGAACTGTCCGCCTTTGTATCGGGAACCGCTTTCAACAGAAAACATCCTTATACTATTCTCAAATAAAATCCTTTAACATCTGTCGTGTAAAATTTCGCATAACTGCGTTGTCGTCCTCGGAATCCGTCAGGATTCCTGCGTCCTCCGCCTTGTTCTGCGGAATTTTCCATCGACATCTGTTTTAAAGTCTTTTATCAGAGAATAGTATTAGTTCCGCTATTTGTGCTCAATGCATTTCAACGTTATCGGTCAAGATATCTTGTTTGAATTCCTCGTTCATATCGGGATAAGCGGAGAGCATCGGTTCCAGACGCTTTCCGCTTTTACGGTCAAAGTAGTTCTTGGTGATTTTTGCAACCAAGCCGCTCAGCGCAATCAGACAAACGAGGTTTGGTATTGCCATCAATCCGTTGAAGGTATCGGAAATTGACCAAATCAAATCGCTCTGAATCACCGCGGAAACCGCAATCAACAAAACATAAATCACTTTGAAGGCAGTAACGATTCTTTTACGGCCTTTTTCTTTTACCCCGCGGAAGCAGAATTCGACAGCCTTCTCACCGTAGTACGACCACGCGATAATGGTCGTAAACGCGAACAGCGGCAAAATAACCGTAAATACCGCTACGCCGAAGCCTCCGAAATTCGTGGAAAAGATGGACATCGCCATCGCGGAGTCATCCATATCACCGGTGAGATGGGTAAGGTCAAAGGTGGTCAGGAAGGTCAGCGAGGTCAGGGTACAAATGACAAAAGTATCAAAGAATACCTCGAATATACCCCAAAGTCCCTGCTTGACAGGCTCGCGCGTTTCAGAGGCGGAATGCGCGATAACCGAAGAACCAAGACCGGCTTCGTTAGAGAACACGCCTCTCGCCATACCTTTTTTGATTACCTGCGCGAAGGTATAGCCGAGAATACCGCCGCCTGCCGCCTGAAAATTAAATGCTTTTTCAAAAATCAGACCAAACGCTCTCGGCACCTGGTCGAAGTGGATGATAATCGCAATCAGTGACATAATAATAAACAGCAGTGACATAAACGGTACCAGCATCGAGGTGACCTTGCCGATACGCTGAATACCGCCGATGATAATCACCGCGGTCAGCACCGCGACGACAGCACCGATAATCAGCTTGATGGTCAGCGCGTTGTCCACTGTCCATACCTTGGTCAACGCCTCTGTCAGCGTGCCGGAAATCTTGTTGGTCTGTACGCCGCTCATGCCGATGGCGGCAAAGACGCAGAAAATCGCTGCGCAGTAAGCCAGCCATTTCCACTTCAGACCGTTGGCGATGTAGTAAAAGGAGCCGCCGGACAGGTTGCCGTCCTTATCTTTTTTGCGAAAGTAAAGACCGAGCACATTTTCGGAGTAGTTGGTCACCATGCCGAAAAACGCCGAAATCCACATCCAGAATACGGCGCCTGGACCGCCGGTCAGAATCGCCGATACCACGCCGACGATGTTGCCGGTGCCGACAGTACCCGAAATTGCCGTCGAAAACGCCTCAAACTGTGAAACAGATTGCACACGGCTGTCCTTTTCTTTCTTTTTACCTAAGCTTTTCAGAGTGGGGACGATGGTGGTATTCAGCGACTCGCCGAATTTGCGGATCTGTAAAAATTTTGTCCGCACAGACAGCAGAATACCGGTGCCGAGTATCAGAATGACAACCGGCCATCCCCAGACGATACCGTTAAGAAAATCGTTGACATTCTCAACAGTTGAGAGTATTTGCTCCCACATATAAACCTCCTTGAATGATAGAAAATTTTCAAACGCTATAAGTATAGCATAATCATCAAAATCGCGCAACAATGATGACGATTCTTTAACAATTTTTTCATCATATCCGGCGGATTTGCGAAAGTGTCGCAAAATCCTTGACAGAGACGCGTCGTTTTGCTATAATAATTTGCGAATAAATTGCAAATTGAGGGTGATGATTTGCCAAAATATATGACCAGGCAGCGTAAGGCGCTGCTGACGCTGCTTTCCCGCCACGCGGATGAGGAGCTGTCGGCAAAACAGATTGAATCCGCTCTGTCTACACAGGGCGTCAGTATCAGCGCGGTATATCGCAACCTCTCCGAGCTGGAGAAGGAGGGCAAAATCCGCCGTGTCAGCAAAAGCGGTACACGCGAGGTGTTTTATTGCTACACCGACGGCAGCGCGTGCAAGGATCAGCTGCATCTCTCCTGCGAAAAATGCGGCAGAACCTATCATATGAATATGCCCGGGGTAGAGATGTTGATGAATAATCTTGAGCAAAGCGATGAATTTACCATTGACAAGGCGAACACCGTTCTTTACGGTGTGTGCAAGTCCTGTCAGAAAAAATAGGGAGGAAGCAATGAAAAAACAACTACCGGCAATCCTGCTGTCGGCGGCAATGACCTTGAGCTTGTTCGCCGGATGCGGCGGCACACAGCCGAAGCAAGATGACAATTTTACTGTCGTTACCACGATTTACCCGATTTATGACTGGCTTCTGCATCTCAAAAACGGCGCCGAAAAGGTGGAGGTCAAGCTGTTGCTCAGCGACGGCAAGGATATTCACAACTATCAACCCACTGCGGCGGATATGGTGACGATTAAGGACAGCGATTATTTTATCTATGTCGGCGGCGAGTCGGATCAGTGGGTGAGCGATTCCGTCAGCCAATTTTTCAAGACAGGGGAAAGCACCGGACACGCGGTGTCTATGATGGATATTCTCGGCGACAATGCCAAAAACGAAGAGGTCGTTGAAGGAATGCAGGCGGAGGAAGAGGACGAGGACGACGCCTTGGACGAGCACGTATGGCTTTCCTTGAAAAACGCCAAGCTGTTTTGTCGGGAGTTAGCGCAGGGACTGGCTGATGCAAATCCCGAAAACGCGCAGATATATAAAACGAATGAAAAAGTTTATACCCAACAGTTAGACGCACTGGATCAGAAGTATACAGAAGCGCTGACTAAGCAAAACAAGGAATACGACACGCTTTTGTTCGGCGATCGTTTTCCGTTCCGCTATCTGGTTGATGATTATCAGCTCAAATACTACGCGGCATTCAACGGATGCTCCGCCGAAAGTGAAGCCGGCGTCGATACCATTGCGTTTTTGGCGAAAAAACTTGATGAGCTGCAATTGCCTGCCGTGATGATGACCGAGACCTCTGACGGCAAAATAGCTCGGACGATCATCAATACCTCACAAAACAAAAAGGCGGAAACGTTAATCCTGCATTCACTTCAAAGCATCAGCGGAGAGTGGCAGGACGGCGAAGGTCACTATCTCGAAACCATGGAGAAAAACCTCGAAGTATTGAAACAGGCGCTCAAGGTGAGCGCATAAGGAGAACCCATGTCACAACTAACCTGTCACGAGCTTTCACTCGGTTATGAAGGTAGGGAGATTATCTCTCACCTCAGCTTTCATGTCAACGCCGGAGATTATCTTTGCATTGTCGGCGAAAACGGCTCCGGCAAATCTACCCTTATGAAAACCCTTCTTGGTTTACGCAAGCCGATGAAGGGAGAAATCTTGACCGGAGACGGTCTTGCCGCGCGTGAAATCGGCTATTTGCCGCAGCAAACCGTGGTGCAGAAGGACTTTCCGGCATCTGTGTGGGAGATTGTTCTCTCCGGCTTTCAGGGAAGTGTCGGACTGCGTCCGTTCTACACTAAAGCGGAAAAGCGCACGGCGCTCGAAAATATCCGCAAAATGGGCATCGAGGACTTAAAGAGTCGCTGTTACCGCGAGCTTTCCGGCGGTCAGCAGCAGCGCGTGCTGTTGGCACGCGCGCTCTGCGCTACGCGGAAAATGCTTCTTCTTGATGAGCCTGTCGCCGGACTCGATCCGCTTGTCACGGCAGATATGTACAGCCTGATCGACGAGCTCAACAAGCGCGACGGCATTACCATCATCATGATTTCGCACGATATCTCTGCCGCGCTGCGGTACGCGACACATATTTTACATATCAGCGATGAAATCTTTTTCGGTACTCGCGCTCAGTTTGAGGAAAGCAAAGCGGGGAAAACCTTGTACCGGCTGCGCAAGGAGGAGAAATCATGGCAGAAATGCTGACAAATTTGTCCGCGTATTTTGAGCTTCCCTTTGTACGCTATGCGTTTATTGTCGGGGTTCTGATTGCCCTTTGCGCGTCGCTGCTCGGTGTCACTCTGGTGCTCAAACGCTTTTCCTTCATCGGTGACGGTCTGTCCCATGTCGCCTTTGGCGCAATGGCAGTAGCGGCGGTCGTCGGATTGACCAATAATATGCTGATTGTCATGCCTGTTACCATCATCAGTGCGGTTCTGTTGCTCAAAACCGGCAGCAACGCCAAAATCAAAGGCGACGCGGCGGTGGCGATGATTTCTGTCGGTGCGCTCGCTGTCGGCTATATGCTGATGAATCTGCATCCGACGTCCTCCAACGTTTCGGGCGATGTCTGTACCACACTGTTCGGTTCTACCTCCATCCTCACACTGACGGAAGAGGAGGTGTGGTTCTGCGCGGTGCTTTCGGTGATTGTGGTCGCCGCGTTCTTTTTCTTCTATCACAAGATTTTCTCCGTCACCTTTGACGAGAATTTTGCCCGTGCCACCGGCACACGCGCCGGCTCATACAATCTGATTATCGCCGTTATTATCGCGGTCATTATAGTCATCGGTATGAACCTGGTCGGCTCGCTTTTGATTTCGGCACTGATTATCTTTCCGGCACTGTCGGCTATGCGCTTGTTCAAGAGCTTCCGCTCCGTCACCATCTGTTCGGCAATTTTATCCGTTGGCTGTTCGTCCTTGGGAATTCTCGCCTCACTGCTTTTTAATACGCCTGTCGGCGCTACCATCGTCATCTCGGATATGCTTGCCTTCGGCATTTTTTCGCTGATTGGTGTGTTTAAAACCGGTTTGCGTGACTGATTGAAAAATCTTATATAAAATTACTAAAAAGTCTTTCAAAAATAAATACAATATGCTATAATAGCATTTGATATATATTTTTGAAAGACGGTGATTGTTTTTGTATAAAAGAATACTTTCTTTGTTCTCCGCTGCGTTGATGCTGACCGGAACCGCAGCAGCCTTTACCGGCTGCGGCAACGCCTCCAACGGTGGCGCTACTGCGGATGGCGGCAGCTTTCAGCTTGCGAAGAACGTAGCTGACGGCGCTATTTTGCAGGCGTTCAGCTGGGATTTTCAAACCATCAAAAAATCCATGGCGGATATTGCCGCTGCCGGCTTCACGACCGTGCAGACCTCTCCGATTAATGCCTGCTTAGAGGGCGAGGACGGCGGAATGGAGCTGTACGGTGACGGAAAGTGGTACTACCATTACCAGCCGACAGATTTTAAAATCGGCAATTATCAGCTCGGCACCCGCGACGAGTTCAAAGCGATGTGTGAGGAAGCCGATAAATACGGTATCAAGGTATTGGTGGATGTGATTGCCAACCACACCACGCCGCAGCTTGACAAGGTCTCTGAGGATTTGGTGAAAGCGGGCGGCGGCAGCTTTGATACGCTGTTCCACCAAAATAACACGAAAGACATCAACAATTGGGACGACCGTTTAGAGTGCACAACTGCCAAAATGGGCGGCTTGCCCGATATCAATACCGAACGTCCGTCATTTCAGGACTACTTCCTGAATTTCATTAACGATTGTATTGCCTGTGGTGCCGACGGTTTCCGTTACGACACCGCCAAGCATATCGGCTTGCCCGACGATCCCAAGGAGGACGACGGCTTCAAAAATAATTTCTGGGAACGCGTTACAACTGAGATTGACAACGCCAAAAATATGTTTATTTACGGTGAGGTGCTGCAGGGCGGCAACGACAGACTGGATGATTATATCAACACCATCGGCAGAACCACATCCAGTACTTACGGCAGCAAAATCCGCAGCGCGGTTTCCGGTAATTTCATTGATACTTCTGCCGTTTCCGATTACTGGATTGGCAGCTCCGATCCCTCCAGGATTGTCACTTGGGTGGAATCGCATGACAATTATATCAACGACAGCTCGTGGCAGTCGCTGGATAACGACCATGTTATCCTCGGCTGGGCAATCATCACCGCGCGCAAGGACGGCACGCCGCTTTTCTTCTCACGTCCCTACATGAGCTCGTGGGAAAATATCTGGGGTATGAACCGCATCGGCGCGCAAGGTGACGATATGTATAAGGATAAGCGTGTTTCTGCTGTCAACTTTTTCCGTACCGCGATGAACGGCGAGGAGGAGAACCTCGTCAACCCCAACCTCGACTCTACTGTTCTGATGATTGAACGCGGCAAAAAGGGCGTTGTCATCGTCAATACCAGCGGCGAAGCGGAGGTTAATTACGAAACCTCACTTGCGGACGGTACCTACACCGACCGTGTGGACGGCAAGACTGTCTACACCGTAAAAGGCGGCAAGCTGACCTGTGAGAGCAAAATTCCCGAAAACGCCGTTGTGGTTCTCTATAACGACGGATATCAGGAGCATACACCGGCTGCCAATGTCGGCGTTGCCGACGACACTGCTTTTATCGCAAGCGGTGACAGCACTGAGCTGAAGCTCACACTCGAAAACGCCGAAACCGGCACTTATACCTATAACGGAGAGAGCAAGACCTTCAAAAACGGTGATACCTTGACAGTAAAAAAGCCCGCAAAGGGCGAGGTTGCCGTTGTTGAGCTCACTGCCGAGAACGAAAAAGGAAATCCCACTTATGAGCGTGTGGAGATTACCTTCCGTGAAAATTATAAGGTTGAAAAAGGCGCGAAGGTGTATTTTGAAAAACCCGCCGACTGGGGTGACGACATCCACGCCTATATCTATGATATTGACGAAAACGAGAATAAGGTCTGGCCCGGCAAGGAAATGACCAAGGAGTCTGATGGCGTCTACAGCTATACCATCGAGCGCAACTGGGACAATCCGTTGATTATTTTCAACGACGGCGATTCTGTTGACAGCGTGCAGTATCCCGAAAGCAAGGGACTCAAGGTCGAACCGGACAAGACATACACCATCAAGGAGGATTAAGACAATGGCTGAAATGAAAGTTGAAGGCAGCAAAATTCCCGCCGAGGAAATCAGCAATCCAAAGCTGAAGGAAGCGATTGAAGCGATGCAGGCGGAAGGCTCCAAACAAAATGTAGACGCGATGATTAACGCGATGATTGAGGCAAAATTTATTTTACCGGCACGTGTGACGACCATTCCCGGGGCACGCACCGAAAATGGCAGAACCATGATGAACAGCCAGACACAGGTACAGTTCCGCTTGCTGGAAAACAACAAGCACGAGCGTTTCTTCGGCGTCTTTACCGACATCGAGGAGCTGTACAAATGGCAGGGCAACGAACAGGCGCAGAAGGTAGTCACCGATTTTGACAGCGTTGCGCATATGGTGATGGATCCCAAATCCAATGTGCTTGGTTTTGTCATCAATCCCTTCGGCAAATGCGTTACCTTTCCCAAAAACCTGACCATTTCCATCAAGCAGCAGCGCGACTACATGAACATGAAGGAGAATACGCTCAAAAACGGTGCGCAGATTAAGCTCAGCGAGCCGGATGAATATCCGATTGATCTGATGGCAGCGCTGATTAACCATTTCAGCACCGAGCCCGGTGTCAACGCCGCGTTTCTGAGAATGCTGGAGCAGGACGGTCAGATGAATTATTTCATCGTCGTTGATTTTATCGGCGACATGGCGCAGACCTTTGAGGGAATCTCGCAGGTGGCGCAGCCCTTCCTTGATGATGAAATCCAGCTTTCCATGATGCCCTTCTCCATGGAATTCGCCCGAAACGCCGTCAAGGGAATCGAGCCTTTCTATATTAAAAAAGAAGAGGAATAAGTCCTTTATAGAAAAAAGCAGCTCGTTTGAGCTGCTTTTTTTATCTTACGGGAATATTGTTGTCCCTCAAATACTTTTTCAGTTCCGGAATCGGAATTTCTCCGAAATGGAACAGTGAGGCGGCTAACACCGCGTCCGCCTTACCTTTGGTAAAGGCGTCGTAAAAATGCTCAAGCGCTCCGGCGCCGCCGCTGGCGATTACAGGGATATTCACCCGTTCGGAAACTGCCCTTGTCAGTCCGAGGTCGTAACCTTTTTTCTGACCGTCCTCATCCATGCTGGTCAGCAGGATTTCACCGGCACCCAATTCCGCGCATTTGACAGCCCATTCCACCGCGTCAATGCCCATCGGCTTTCTGCCACCGTTGATATACACCTCCCAGCTGTTGCCGCTGCGCTTCGCGTCAATTGCCGCGACAACACATTGACTGCCAAATTTGTATGCCGCCTCACTGATCAGCTCCGGACGGTACACCGCTGCCGAATTGACCGACACCTTGTCCGCGCCGGCACGCAGCAGGGCGTTAAAATCATCTACACTGCGGATACCGCCGCCGACCGTAAAGGGAATGAAGATGGAGTTTGCGACCTTTTCCACCATTTCAATGGTGATATTGCGCGAATCGCTTGACGCGGTGATATCAAGGAATACCAGCTCGTCGGCGCCTTGCGCGTCATATTGTTTGGCACATTCCACCGGATCGCCCGCGTCCACTAAATTTACAAAGCTCATGCCCTTGACGACTCTGCCGTTTTTTACATCCAGACAGGGAATAATTCTTTTTGCGTACATTTTTATCCCTCCACAATCGCGGCAAAATTCCGCAGAATTTGCAATCCCGTTTCACCGCTTTTTTCAGGATGAAACTGTGTGGCAAAGACGTTGCCTTTTTCTATTGCCGCGTCGATTCTGACGCCGTAGGTCGTCCGTGCCGCCACAATATCGCTGTCCTGTGCGGACAGATAATAGGAATGCACAAAGTATACATACGGATGTTCGCCGACGCCGCGCAGTAAACGGCTTTCAGGGTTGATATCGAGATTGTTCCATCCCATATGCGGAATTTTCAAACCTTCACCATCAGGAATCCTGCGGATGCTGCCTTCAAAAATATGTAATCCCTGCGCGTCGGGACTTTCCTCGCTTGCGGGAAACAACAGCTGCAATCCAAGGCAAATGCCGAGAAACGGCTTGCCGCTCGCGATAAAAGCCTTTACGGTTTCGTCGGTACCTTCGGAACAGAGTGTGTCCATCGTATCACCGAAGGAACCAACGCCCGGCAGCACCGCTCCGTCAGCGGAAAGAATTGTCTCCTTGTCATTTGTGACCAGACATTCACATCCGATATGCTGCAGCGCTTTTTTGACGCTTTGTATATTGCCCGCACCATAATCAATTATTGCTATCATGTTATCAGCTCCGTTTGTTAATAGTCTTATTTTACCATAGCTATTTGCTTTTTGCAACTAAAACCTTCCATCACTTCAAAAATATCGAACCAATGAAAAAATTTCCTTCAATAATTATTGAATTTTGCAAGTGAGTGTGATAAAATGAAGTACACATTGAAATTTCAAGGAGCTTCCTTTTATGATAACACATTTATTGACGAGAATTGATTTGATGATGAACAGCTTCTCCAAAGGGCAAAAGCGCATCGCGCTTTATATTGAGGAGCATTATGATAAGGCGGCGTTTATGACCGCCTCCAAGCTCGGCGAAACTGTCGGCGTTTCGGAAAGCACCGTTGTTCGGTTCGCGACTGAGCTTGGTTATGACGGCTATCCGCGACTGCAAAAAGCGATGCAGGAGATGATTCGCAACAAGCTCACCTCCGTACAGCGCATTGAGGTTACCACCAGCCGTATCGGTGACAGCAACGTTCTTGACAGCGTGCTCAGTCAGGATATCGAAAAAATCCGCCGCACCATCGAAGAAACCTCACATGAGGATTTTAACCGTGCGGTTGAGGAGATTTGCACGGCGAAGCGGATTTATATTTTCGGTGTCCGTTCCACCGGCGCGATTGCCGGCTTTCTTGCGTATTATTTTGAATTGATGTTTGACAATGTCACGCTGATTAATACCACCTCAGCCACCTCGACCTACGAGCAGATTTTCCGCATTACCGAGGACGACGTGATGATTGGTATTTCCTTTCCGCGGTACAGCTCCATGGCGATTGAAACGATGGATTTTGCCCGTTCACGCGGCGCGCACGCGATTGCCATTACTGACAGCATGGCTTCTCCGCTGGTGCAGTCTGCAGACTCTATACTGATCGCGCGCAGTGACATGGCTTCTATCGTCGATTCTTTGGTGGCGCCGCTCAGCCTGATTAACGCCTTGATTGTAGCGACCGTTCTCAAAAAGAAGGAGGAGGTTTCCGAAACCTTCCGTGCCTTAGAGGATGTTTGGAACCGCGAGGGCGTTTACACCAACCATGACGAGAAGGTTGAAAAGAAATGGTAACCAAAAAGGTACTGGTGATTGGTGCCGGCGCCGCAGGATTAATGGCTGCGGGTACCGCTGCCGCTTACGGAGCAAGCGTGACGCTGATGGAGAAGAACCCTCGTGTCGGCAGAAAGATAATGATTACCGGCAAAGGACGCTGTAATCTCACCAACCGTTGTGATGTACCGACGTTTATTGCCAATGTACCGGTCAACGGACGTTTTCTGTATTCTGCCGTCAGCCGTTTCGCGCCGGAGGATACGATGGCGTTTTTTGAGTCGCTCGGCTTGCCGCTGGTGACAGAGCGCGGCAACCGTGTCTTTCCGGCTTCCCAAAGGGCGGTGGATGTCGTGGATACCCTCCTCGATTATGTCATGAAAAACGGTGTGCGCATCGTCACTGATACCGCGCGGGAGCTGATGCTTGAGGACAACACGGTATTTGGAGCGAAAGGCGAGAACGCCGCCTATTATGCGGACAGCGTCATTGTTTGCTGCGGCGGCAAGAGCTATCCTTTGACGGGTTCCACCGGAGACGGTTATCAGCTTGCGCGGCAGGCAGGGCATACGGTCATCGATTTAAAACCTTCTTTGGTGCCGCTGGAAAGCAGTGACCCCGAGTGTAAATCCATGCAGGGGTTGTCGCTGAAAAACGTCTCCTTAAAAATACTGGATAATTCCGGAAAAGAATTATATACCGATTTTGGTGAAATGTTGTTCACGCATTTCGGCATCAGCGGTCCGATGGTTTTGTCGGCAAGCTCACACCTGCGCCATATTCCGCCGGAAGGGTATACGGCAGTCATCGACCTCAAGCCGGCGCTGAATGAAGAGCAGCTTGACCGTCGTTTGCAGCATGAGCTGCAGGCAAACGCGAATCGTGATGTTTCCAATTCCTTTTCAAAGCTGTTGCCCCGAAAAATCATCATCCCCGTGCTGAAACGCTGGGGAGTACCCTTTGATAAAAAATGCCACAGCATTACCCGCGAGGAGCGCCGCGCTTTATGTGACATTCTCAAGGGCTTTTCCGTTCCCGTTAACGGATTTCGTCCGATTGAGGAGGCAATCGTCACCTCCGGCGGCGTCAAAACAACTGAAATCAACCCGAAAACTATGGAAAGCAAGCGCGTCGGCGGATTGTATTTTGCCGGCGAAGTCATCGATTGCGACGCCTACACCGGAGGCTTCAACCTGCAAATTGCGTGGAGCACCGGCAGACTCGCGGGTGAGAATGCGGCTTTTCTCTGATAAATAGAAAGGAAAATGTTTATGTCAATCGCTGTTGCACTGGACGGTCCCGCCGGAGCGGGCAAGTCTTCCATCGCTAAGAGAGCCGCTAAGGCACTTGGATATATTTATGTAGATACCGGAGCGCTGTACCGCACCATCGGTCTGGCTGCCTCGCGCAGAAACATTGAGCCTGTCGCTTCCGCGGCGCTCGACGAAATGCTCGCTTCTATCCGGGTGGATCTGACCTTCAATGATAAGGAGGAGCAAATTGTATTGCTTGACGGCGAGGATGTTTCCGGTATCATTCGCACTCCCGAGGCGTCGATGATGGCGTCCAAAATCTCCGCTGTGCCGTCGGTACGCGCCTATTTGCTCGATTTGCAGCGCAATATGGCGAAAACCCATCATGTCATTATGGACGGCAGAGATATTGGCACGGTCGTCCTGCCTGACGCGCAGGTGAAGATTTTTCTCACTGCTACTCCGGAAGCGCGCGCCGAACGCCGCTATAAGGAGTTGGTAGAAAAGGGAATGGACGTCAATTTCGAGGATGTCTTGCAGGATGTCATCACCCGTGATTATCAGGACACGCACCGCGACATCGCGCCACTGAAGCAAGCGGAGGACAGCATCGTAGTCGATACCACCAAGCTGGATTTTGAACAGAGTGTGGAAAAAATCATTTCTGTCATAAAGGAGAATCGCTGATGGCACAAAACAAAGCGCTCTATACATTCGGCAAGGGCGTATGTATGCCGATATTTAAGCTGTTGTACCGCTTCCAAACTGTCAATGCCGACGCAATCCCCAAGGAAGGCGGCGTCATCATAGCCAGCAATCATCTTTCCTACTCCGATCCGCCGTTGTTGGGACTTTCCTCCAAGCGCCGGATGTATTTTATGGCGAAGGCGGAGCTGTTTCGAAATAAATTTTTCGGTGCGCTGATCCGTGCCTTAGGCGCTTTTCCCGTTGAACGCGGCGCTGGCGACGGCAAGGCAATCAAGACCGGTGAGGATTTGCTCCGCGAGGGTAATCTCATGACCATCTTCATTGAGGGCGGCAGAACCAAGACAGGTGAGCTGATGCGTCCGCGCAGCGGCTGCGCGTTGGTAGCGCAGCAAATGCAGATACCGGTCGTACCGGCGTGCATTACGATTGTCGGCAACCCCAAATGGATATTTGCCAAGCGCGTCGTTGAGTTCGGCGAACCCCTCACGCCGCAGCAGCTCGGATTGACCGTTGACGGCGGCAGACGTGAGCTGAAAAACGCGTCCAACATGATTATGGATGATATCAAACGGATGAGGGAGAGAGCGCTGCATGAATATCACAAAGGCTGATTCCGCCGGATTTTGTTTCGGCGTCAATCGCGCCGTCAGTATGGTCAATGATTTGCTCAAGGAAGGTAAGCGCGTTTGTACGCTCGGTCCGATTATCCATAATATGGAGGTTGTCCGTGAGCTGGAAGCCAAGGGCTGCCGACCGGTGGAGCGGATTGAGGATGTGCGTGACGATGAGATTCTGGTCATCCGTTCGCACGGTGTGCCGCAGTCGGTGATTACCGCTCTTGAGGAACGCCGCATTCCGTATATGGACGCGACCTGTCCGTTTGTCAAAAAAATCCACCGTATCGTCGCGGACACGGATGACGCGACCGTTCTGATTGCCGGAAACGCTTCTCATCCGGAGGTACAGGGCATCATCGGACACTGCAAAACGACTTGTTACACCTTTAACAATGAGGCTGAATTAGAGGATTTGTACACCAATATTCTGAAAGAGAAAAATAATTTAGTCAAAATTGTCTCCCAAACAACTTTTGATACAAAAACTTGGAAAAAATCTGTAAAAAAGATAAAAAAACTATGTACAAATCCAAAAATATTTGATACAATATGTAATGCTACGTCAGTTAGGCAGAGTGAAGCGGATATCATCGCCGCTCAGTCGGACTTTATGGTTGTCATCGGTGACCGGCACAGTTCCAACACCGCCAAGCTTTTTAATATATGCAAACGGAGATGTGAGAACACGGTGCTGATTGAAACCGCCGCTGAGCTTCCGATGAATCGGGTTTATGCTGCGCATAACATCGGCGTGACGGCAGGCTCTTCAACGCCCGCAAAGATAATAAAGGAGGTACTGGATACAATGAGTGAAGAAGTAAAATCCGGTGAAACAACAAATCTTGAAGAATCTTTTGAGGAGTTACTTGAGGAATCCCTCAAAAACTTAAATACAAATGAGAGGGTAATGGGTACAGTCATCAGCATCGCGCCTAATGAAGTACAGGTCGATGTCGGCAGAAAACAGACGGGCTTTGTTCCTGTGTCTGAGCTGTCCAGCGATCCCGCGGCAAAGCCCGAGGATATTGTTTCCGTTGGTGACGAAATTGAGCTGTTAATCATGAAGACGAACGACCAGGAAGGCACCATCATGCTTTCCAAGCGCAGAGTAGACGCGCAGAAGGGTTGGGAGGAGCTTCAGGATAAGGTTGAATCCCAGGAGATTCTTTCCAGCAAGGTAACAGAGGCTGTCAAGGGCGGCGTCATCGTTCTCTACAACGGTGTCCGTGTCTTTATTCCCGCTTCCCAGGCAACTGCCAGCCGTGATGAGAGCCTTGAGGATCTCGTTGGACAGGATGTTGACTTCCGCTTGATTGAGGTATCTCAGCGCGGACGTTACAAGAGAGCGATTGGTTCTATCCGCAGCGTGCTCAAGGAGCAGAGAGCCGCGCAGCGTGAGGAGTTCTGGAAGAATTGCGAAATCGGCAAGCGCTACACCGGCGTTGTCAAATCTCTCACCAGCTATGGCGCTTTTGTTGATCTCGGCGGCGTGTTCGGCATGATTCATATTTCCGAGCTGTCCTGGACGCACATCAAGCATCCTTCCGAGGTTGTCAATGTCGGCGACACTGTTGAGGTTTATGTCAAGGACATCAACGAGGAGACCAAGAAGATTTCTCTCGGCTTCAAGAACGCTGAGGACAATCCGTGGGAAATCCTCAAGAGAGATTATCCCGAGGGTACTGTTGTCAATGCTACCATCGTTGGTCTGACCACCTTTGGCGCGTTCGCCAACATCATTCCCGGCATCGATGGCTTGATTCATATTTCTCAGATTGCCAACAAGAGAATCGACAAGCCTGCTGACGTCCTTTCCGTCGGCGAGACAGTTGAGGCGAAGATTACCGCTATTGACTTTGACAAGAAGCGTGTCAGCCTTTCCATGAGAGCGCTTCTTCCCGAGGATGAGCAGGCTCCCGTAAAGGCAGCTCCTGTTGAAGAGGCGGCTCCTGCCGAAGAAGCTCCTGTTGAAGCGGAATAAGGATTGATTTAATTTTACATGAACGATAGGGGCGTGAAAACGCCCCTACATTTTTATCTGTCTCCAAAGGAGGGAAGAGTATGACACCCAAGCAAGAGTTTATCCGGATCTATCGTGAAAATATCACCCGTAAGGGCGCGGACGATCTGCTTGAATGGCTGGAGCGGACAGATTTCTTTACCGCGCCGGCAAGTACGCGCTACCATTGTGCCTGTGAGGGCGGACTGGTCATTCACTCTGTCAGCGTGTTCAATACGATGATGGAGAAGCATTTCGATGAGGAAACCGATAATATCGAGAGCTTTGCCATCTGCGCGTTGCTGCATGATCTGTGCAAGGCGCAGTTTTACAAGGTTTCCAGCCGCAATGTCAAGAACGAGCAGACAGGTCAGTGGGAAAAGGTGCCTTATTACGCCGTGGAGGATCAGTTCCCCTATGGTCACGGCGAGAAATCCGTATTTCTCATTGAGCGCAAGATGCGTCTGAAAATCGAGGAGGCAATGGCAATCCGTTGGCACATGGGCGAGTTCGGCGATAAAAACAGCAATGTCATCAGCCAGGCGTATGATAAATACCCCTTGGCGGTGAAGCTGCACCTTGCCGACCTGGAGTCCACCTTCCTGCGCGAAAAGGATTATGCGAAATAGGTGAGAATATGGATATAAAATCCGCTCAGCTGCGCGTAGCGGAGCTGACACAAACGCTTGAATATCATAATAATCTCTACTACAATCAGGACAGTCCTGAAATTTCAGACTACGAATATGATATGCTGCTGCGCGAGCTCGAGGAGTTGGAGGCTGCGTTTCCGTCGCTGAAAGCAGCGGACTCTCCGACAAATCGTGTCGGCGGCAGCGCCGGCGAAAAATTCTCGCCGGTCGTTCACGCGGTTCCGATGGAAAGCCTGCACGACAGCTTTTCCGAGGAAGAGCTGCGCGAGTTTGACCGTCGTGTCCGCGAAACCGCACCGGACGCGCGGTATATTGTGGAGCCAAAGTTTGACGGACTCTCGGTATCCTGCGAGTACCGTAATGGTATTTTTGTGCGCGGCTCCACACGCGGAGACGGTGTGACCGGTGAGGATGTCACCGATAACCTGATGACAATCAAAAGCCTGCCCAAGCGGATTCCGAACGCACCGGAATTTTTGGAGGTGCGCGGAGAGGTGTATATGTCCTTCAACAGCTTTGACGAGCTGGTGAAGCGGCAGGAGGAACGGGAGGAGAAGCCGGCAAAAAATCCGCGCAATGCCGCCGCAGGCTCTCTGCGTCAGAAAAACGCGAAAATCACCGCTGAGCGCGCATTGGATATATTTGTATTTAATATCCAGCAAATCAGCGGCGTCACACTCCGTTCGCACCGTGAAAGCTTAGATTATCTCTCACAGCTTGGCTTTCCTACTTCTTTTTACACTGTCTGTGACACAATCGACGAGGCAGTTGAAGCTATTCAAAAAATCGGTGACAATCGCGGCGCGTATGATTACGCTATCGACGGCGCTGTTCTCAAGGTAGACAATTTTGAAACCCGCGAGCTGCTCGGCAGCACCGCGAAGTATCCCAAATGGGCGGAGGCGTACAAATATCCGCCGGAGGAAAAGACCACCAAGCTGTTGTCTGTTGAAATCAACGTTGGCAGAACCGGTGTGCTGACGCCGGTAGGAATTTTTGAGCCGGTTTTTCTTGCCGGTACCACCGTCAGCCGCGCTACGCTGCATAATAAAGATTTTATTGAGGAAAAAGGCATCCGCGTCGGCGACACGGTTTTAATCCGCAAGGCAGGCGAAATCATTCCCGAGGTGCTTTCTGTCAGCGAGCACGCTCCCGATGCCGAACCCTTTGTCTTTCCGCAGGTGTGTCCGTCCTGCGGAAGTCCTGTCTCGCAGGACGATGAAGCGGCAATCCGTTGTACCAACACCGATTGTCCGGCACAGTTAACAAGACACATGATTCACTTTGTCAGCCGCGACGCAATGGATATCGACGGACTCGGGCCTGCGGTTATCGAACAGCTGATTGCGGGCGGTTTACTGCGATCTCCTGCTGATTTATATCGGTTGACGACCGAGGATATCTTAGCGCTTGACCGCAAAGCGGAAAAATCCGCACAAAATTTGATAAAGGCGATAGAAGCATCCAAGGCAAATGAGCTGTATCGCCTGATATTCGCCCTTGGTATCCGTAATATTGGATTGAAGGCGGCGAAACTGATTTGTGAGAATTTCCTGACCATTGACGATATCATGAACGCCAAGGCGGAGGATTTTGAAGTAATCGACGGCTTTGGCAGTGTCATGGCGCAAAGTCTGGAAGGCTATTTCAAGCTTGAAAGCACCGTGGCGCTCATTTCACAGTTGAAGGAGCTGGGTTTGCAGATGAAGCCATCTCCGCAAAAGGCTCGCGGCGGTGTTTTTGCAGGAAAAACCTTTGTTCTCACCGGCACCTTGCCTACCATGAAGCGCAGCGAAGCAAGCAAGCTGATAGAGGAACACGGCGGTAAAACCTCATCGTCTGTTTCCAAGAAGACCTCCTATGTTCTTGCCGGAGAGGAGGCAGGCAGCAAGCTGACAAAGGCGCAGACACTTGGAATTCCGATTCTCTCTGAGGAGGAATTCCTGCAAATGCTATCATAAATACTGACCTACCGTTCGCGGTAGGTCTATTTTTATGCCCTGAAGCATAGATTTAAGTGTAACCAAATGAAAGGAATGAAAAGCATGAAGGAATCCTTACGCCGCTACCGTCAGCTCACCGGCTGTCTGACAGAGCCGTTGCGCACGGCACTTTCGGCGCATGAAGCGTCCCTGTCGGACAAGATAACGGAAATCCGTTTGCGCGCCGACCGTCCCGTTTCTGTCCAAACCCCGACGGATAGATATTATCTCACGGCAAGCGGCAACTTAACAGCGTTTTACAGCCATTCTCTCTGGACAACGGACGTACATATGCTGGACGAGGTTGTCCGCAAAATTTGTGAATATTCGGTTTACAGCCGGCAAAATGAGATTGTCAACGGTTTTATCACCCTGCGCGGCGGTCACCGTGCCGGTATTTGCGGCACAGCAGTTTTGCGCGACGGAGAGATGTCCAATGTACGCTGCATCAGCTCTGTCAATCTGCGTTTCGCGCGTGAAATCAGGGGAAGCGCGGATCAGTTGCTTCACTCCGTTAAGGATATCTCCGGCGGTGTGCTGATTTGCGGCGAGCCAAGCTCCGGCAAAACTACGCTGCTGCGCGATTTGGCTCGCCAGCTTTCCGCTGACCGCAATGTAGCGCTGATAGACGAAAGGGGAGAGCTTGCCGCCTGTATCGGTGGGATGCCGCAGAATGATGTGGGATTATGTGATGTGTACGACGGTTACCCAAAGGCGGAAGCCATGCGCCATGCTGTCCGCACCATGTCGCCGGATGTGCTGATATGTGATGAAATCGGCACAGATGAAGAGGCGTCGTTGCGAAACTGTTTACGTGGCGGTGTAGCGGTAATCGCCACTGCCCATATCCGTCACAGGGAAGAGCTTCGCCGGCATCCTGCTTTTCGGACAGGCGCGTTCTCGACGGTAGTATTCCTGTCCGGACGACAAAATGTGGGTGAGATTATTTCGGTGCAGAGCGTCGGTGACGTGCTTGCCGCTTAAAATAATCGGATGTATTTTTTTGGTGTCGGCAAGCTCTGCTGCCGGATGGCTGCTTTCCAAACGCCTTTCTGAACGGTGTGCTTTTTTGCAAGCGTGCCACTCCTTCTTGCGTACATTGCAAACAGAACTGCGCTATCGCGGTGAAGAAATTTTTAAAGCAGTCAGCCTCAGTTTGGCAACCGCGGGTCTGCCGCTAATGCTGAAGCAAGAGTCTGACAAACCGTTTTTTGATTGCTGGAAGCAAGCAATCGCCGCTGTTCCGCGCTCGCAGGGCATCACATCTTCGGATGTCGCGTGGTTGACACAGCTGGGGGCACAGCTCGGAAAAACCGATTTGGACGGTCAGCTCAGTCATCTGTCCCTGATGGAAGCGAAACTGACCGTGCTAATGCATGATGCGCAGGAATGTATTGACAAAAAAGCAAGATTATACAAAACGATGGGATTTTTCGTCGGGGTATCGGCGGCAATTCTTATGTTGTGAGGTATTCATGGACGTCGAGTTGATTTTCAAGATAGCGGCGGTAGGTATCATCGTCGCGGTGCTGACGCAGCTGTTAATCCGCAGCGGCCGCGAGGAACAGGCGCTGATGACGACGCTTGCAGGACTGATTGTCGTGCTGACGCTGATCATTACGCAAATCAGCGGCTTGTTCAAAATGATAAAACAGCTGTTTGGTTTCTGATGAATATCGCGGCTATTTGTGCTTTGGCAGTTGTTGCCGTCGTTGTCATCGCTTTACTTCGTCCGAAAAATGCCGAAACGGCGCTGATGCTCGGTATTGCGGCTTCTGTGTTGGTACTGCTGACGGTGATTTCGCAGGCGTCTGCTGTCATCGGTACGGTGAACAGTATTGTGGCGGCTGCTCAGATTAAAACGGAATATCTTGCGATTCTGCTCAAGGCGGTAGGCGTCTGTCTGATTACGGAATTCACAGTCAATACCTGCCGTGATGCAGGCAGTCAGGCGTTGGCTGGCAACGTATCGCTTGCCGGAAAAATACTCGTTACCATCATCGCTTTGCCGCTCTATACGGACATTCTCAATACCGTGCTGCAGATGATTCCGAGGTGAGATGTGAAAAAGATTATTGTGACGGTGATATGTATGCTTCTTCTGCCGTTGTCCGTCGCTACGGCACAGGCTGAGGAGATTTCCTACGATTTGTCCGGCGTGTACAATTGCCTTTCCGATGAAGCAAAGGAGCATATGCTGTCTCTCGGCGCCGACAGCGCTGATGTCAACACCTTATCCGGCCTGAGCTTTGAGAGTATTCTTTCGGAAATCGGAAAAATAGCGGCGCAAAACGCCGATTCGCCCTGCAAAGGTTTGATTTCCGCGACAGCAATGCTGCTCATATGCTCGATGCTGTCGGTGTATAAAGGAAGTCTGAACAGTGATTTGCATTCCGTGCTGGACATTACACTTTCTTTGTGCCTGTGCGCGTCGGCAGCGTTGCCTGCGGCAGAGATGATTGTCTCAGCCGGAGAAGTGTTGATCAATGCGTCAAACCTGATGCTTGCCTTTGTCCCTGTTTCGGCAATGCTGATGACAGCTGCCGGAAGTGTGGCAGGCTCGGCGGCGCACTACGCTGCGGTACTTTGGCTTGGAGAAGCGGTGTTACAGCTTTCTTCACGCGTGGTGATTCCTATGATGCAAATGCTGCTTGGGCTGAGTGTTGCCTGTGGGATTTCAAACGATGTTCCGTTCGGCGGTTTTATCAAAACATTGTCCAAGACGTCACGATGGATTCTCGGTTTTCTGATGGGTATCTTCTCCGCAACGCTCGGACTCAAGCAGGTACTGTCCGGTTCCATTGACAGTATAACAGGCAGAGCCGCCAAATTCGCGGTCAGCTCCTTTGTGCCGGTGGTAGGCTCCGCCTTGGGAGAAGCACTCAAAACGATTCACAGCAGCGTCTCGCTGTTGAAATCCGGTGTCGGCGTTTTTGTTATTCTTGCTTTGGCAGTAACTTTTTTGCCTTTGCTGCTGCGTACATTGCTATGGCTGATGACGTTGTGGCTTGCCAAATCCACGGCGGAAGCGCTGCGGCTGCCGCAGGGAGCCGGCTTGCTGGGAGCTGTTTCGGAGGTTTTTTCCACGCTGTTGGCACTGCTCCTGTGCGTGATGACGGTCTACATCATCTCTGCCGCCATGGTATTTGCGATTGGCGGTGCTGTCGTATGAATATGCTTTCCGCGTCTGTCGTCACTGCCTGTGCCGTTGCTGTCATCGGAACGCTGCTCTCGGGATTTGTCACTGATGCAGGCACCAAAAAGCTGTTGCGCATGGTGCTCGGCGCGTTTAGTGTGTGTGCGCTGATACTGCCCGTTTCACAGGCGATTCAGAACCTTCGTCTTGAAACCGACGCGGCTCCGTCCTATGAGGAGCTGACAGCGACAGCGGATGAAGCGTTTCAAAAACAGGTCATACGGCAGACCGCACAAAATCTGGAACAGACCTTGCTGTCTGTATTGCGGCAAAACAACATAGAAGCAGAACGCGCGGAGGTGATTTTAGCTGTTTCGGATGATAATACTGTCATCATTTCCGGAGTCAGAATTTATATCTCAGCGGAAAACGCGTTCCAGACCGCGCGGATACAAGAACTGACGGAACAGGCGTTTCAAATCAGACCGGAGATCATTACGGAGTATTCATGAATGACAAGAAATTGAAAGAAGCCTACAAACGCCTGCTGGAAGGCGGTATATTCAAAAAGATGATTATCATTGCCGGCGTTGCGGGTATTGCCTTGATATTGCTGTCAAGCATAGATTTTTCATCCTGCGGCTCGCGGCGAAAGGACGAAGCGTTTTCGGTCACGACATACAGCACTGAAATTGAAAGTGACCTCGAATCGGTCATTTCACAAATTCAAGGCGCCGGAAAAACCAAGGTTCTCCTGACCATGGAAAACAGCGTCGAGTATGTTTACCTTGAAGACAGTGACAAAAAGACAAAAGAGGTGGAACCTCTGATACGCGGCGTATTGGTGGTATGCGAAGGTGGTGACGATCCGGTTGTGGTCGAACGCATTACCGAAGCGGTGACCAAAGCGCTCGACATTTCAACAGCGAAGGTATGTATTACAAAATTATCAGAATAAAGGTTGGTCATGGTATGAAATTTCAGAAACGGCACATCATTACAGCGGCAATCCTTCTGGCGCTCGGAGCGGCAGTGTATGTCAACTGGCAGTTTAATTCCACTGCCGCAAGCACTCCGAAGGAACTCGGAGCGGCTTCCTATGTCAACGCTACCGTCGCTTCACAGGACGAAGCCATTGAAACGGCGGCGCTTTCCAAGGAGCAGCGCAATTATTTTGCGACGGAACGAACAAAGCGGCAGGCGACGCAGGATAAGGTGATTGACGAAGCCAAAGAGGTCTTTGATATCGAAAACGCCGATGAAGCGGAAATCAGCGAAGCACAGAAAAATGTGGAGCGAATGCTCAGAATCTTCACCGTTCAGGACAGCATTGAAAGCATCATCAAAGCAAAAGGCTTCTCGGAATGTATGTGTTACATCAGCGACGAGGGTGTGACGATTATTGTGCCCGAGTCAGAGCTTAATGACGCCGCCGCGATGATTATTGATGACGCGGTGATTTCGCATTACGATGTGTCGTTTGAAAACATTTCCATTGTCGGCGCATGACGCAAAGAGACGGAGGCTGCTCCGTCTCTTTGCTATTTTAAAAGACCGCCTTGGTTTTTATTTACAATTCTCTTTCTCTGTGCTATAATAAAACTATATTGATAAGTAAAGCAGGGTTGTTTTATGTGTGAAACCGAACAAAATGAAGTGAAGCTGACCAGAAGCGAGGCGCGTGAGCAGGCGTTTATGCTGCTGTTTTCAAAATCCTTTGACAATGAACCGCTTGAAGCGACAATTAAGGACAACGCGGAGATGTTCCGCGGCGGTGTCTGCGGTTACGCGCAGGCGGTCGTGACCGGAATTGAAGCCTGTCAGGATGAAATAGACGCGAAGCTCTCCGCGTTCCTGAAAAAAGGCTGGGCATTATCCCGTCTGTCACGTCCCTCGCTGGCAATTTTGCGGCTTGCCGCGTATGAGATTTTGTATCTTGACAGTGTTCCGGACGGCGCTGCGGTCAACGAGGCGGTAGAGCTGGCAAAGAAATACACCATTGATGAGAGCGGCTTTATCAACGGTGTTCTCGGTTCGCTGGTGCGTTCCAAAGAGGCGAAGCAATGAGCTTGTATCTCGGCATCGACACCTCCAATTATACCACCTCTGTCGCGCTTTTCGACAGCGCAACCGGAAGTATGGTGCAGCAAAAAAAGCTGCTGCCGGTCAAAGAGGGACAACTCGGTTTGCGCCAAAGCGACGCGGTGTTTCATCACACCGCGCAGCTGCATACGCTTTTTTCCATGCTTGTCAGCGACATAGATACCAAAGAAATCGCCGCTATCGGCGCGTCTGTGCGACCGCGTCCGATAGAAGGCTCCTATATGCCGTGTTTCACCGTGGGAGAGAACACGGCAAAAATTTTATCCTCCGCTTGGAAAATTCCGCTATATTCTTTTTCCCATCAGGAGGGACATATCGCTGCAGCTCTGTTCAGCGCGGACAGAACGGATTTGTTCACACAAACCTTTCTGGCATTTCACGTCAGCGGCGGCACCACCGAAGCGGTCATTGCGCACGGTCAGGACAGCGGGTTTGCGATTGAAATGGCGGCAAAAACGCTGGATCTCAACGCAGGTCAGGCGGTGGATCGCGTCGGATTGATGCTCGGACTGCGCTTTCCGTGCGGTATGGCGCTGGAACAGCTTGCCGCGCAGAATACGGAGCCAATCAAAGCGCGCCCAACCATGAAGGGGTGCGATTGCTGTCTCAGCGGTGTCGAAAACCGATGCCGGAAGCTTTTGGCAGACGGTAAGAGCAAACCGTATGTGGCGGCGTTTTGTCTGGAATCAATCCGTGTGACGCTTGCCGCGATGACAGACGCGATTTTCGCGTCATATGGTAAAATTCCTGCGGTGTACGCAGGCGGCGTCATGTCCAATCAAATGATTAAAAATTCTTTTGAAGAAAAATATAACGCGGTCTTTGCTGAACCGGTCTATTCCTCGGACAACGCGGCGGGCATCGCGTATTTATGCTACAGGAAACACCATCATGTACACACCTAACATTCCCAAACCGCCCGTCCTGTCTGTTTCGCAGGTGACGCGGTATATCCGAGACGTACTGCAAAGCGATCCGCGCCTGATGACGGTTTTTGTGACGGGAGAAATCACCGACCTCAAGAAACCGTTTCGTCGGGATACGCATAATTATTTCATGCTCAAGGACAGCAGTGCTGTTATCAGCGCCGCTATGTTTGCCGGCAATGCCCGCAGTGTGGTTTTTCAACCGGAAAACGGCTTAAAGGTCATTTGCCGAGGTAAAATTGATTTTTATCCGCCCAGCGGCAGACTGCAGCTTATTCTGGAGGATATGCAGCCGGATGGCATCGGTGCGCTGAATTTAGCCTATGAACAGCTCAAACGCCGTCTGGAGCAGCAGGGATTGTTTGCCAAGGAGCACAAAAAGCCGATTCCGCGCTTTCCGCGAACCGTCGGCGTGATTACCTCGCCGACAGGCGCGGCGTTTCAGGATATCAAGCGGAATCTGTACAAGCGTTTTCCGTGTGTGGATGTTATTTTATATCCGACGCTGGTACAGGGTGACGCGGCTCCCGCGCAGCTCACCGCTGCGGTGAACGAGTTAGACGCCTCCGGCTTGTGCGACACCATTATCATTGGCAGAGGCGGCGGTTCCATCGAGGATTTGTGGGCGTTCAATCATGAAGACCTTGCCCGTGCGATTTATCAGTGTCATACACCGGTCATTTCCGCTGTCGGTCACGAGATTGACCATACGATTTGTGATTTTGTTGCGGACGCCGTTGCCTCTACGCCTACCGCCGCAGCAGTGCTTGCGGTACCGGACCGCGCGGAGCTGATGGTACATTATCAGTCGCTTCATAAAAATATCAATGCTGTTGTAAAAAATATTTACGAGACGCGTTCCAAACGGTTGCAGAATACCCGTCGTATGATGGAGGCGCTGTCGCCGCAGAAGTCCTTTGACCGCTGCGAAGGCAATCTGAAGCTGCTGCAAAACCGTATGCAAAATGCGGTAGACAGAAAATGTGCGGAATGTGAAAAATCACTGCAGGCTTATGCTTCCAAGCTTGAAAGCCTCAATCCGTTATCCGTTTTAGCGCGTGGTTATGCCGTTGCCGAAAAAGATGGAACTGTCATCACCGCTGCGTCACAGGTTCAAACAGGTGACAAAATCACCCTGACTTTTTCCGACGGCAAAACGAATGCTGTCATATCAGGAGAATAACTATGTCGTTTACGCATCTCCATGTTCATACCGAATACAGCCTGCTTGACGGCGCCTGCCGCATCCGTGAGATTGCCGCAGCCGCCAAGCGCAAGGGCTTTGATTCACTTGCGATTACCGATCACGGCGTCATGTACGGCGTGATTGATTTTTATCGCGCCTGTCACAAGGAGGGGATTCATCCTGTCATTGGCTGTGAGGTGTATGTCGCGCCGAATTCGCGCTTTGACAAGACCAATTCCTTTGACAAATATTATCACATGGTTCTGCTTTGTGAGAACAACACCGGTTACCATAACCTCATCAAGCTGGTTTCCAAAGGCTTTACCGAGGGGTTTTATTCCAAGCCGCGCATTGATGACGCGCTTTTGGAGCAGTACCACGACGGTTTGATTTGCCTTTCCGCCTGTCTTGCCGGCGAAATACCGCGCCTTCTGACCGCGGGAGATTACGAGGGAGCCAAGGAGAAGGCGATATATTATCGCGACTTATTTGGAAAAGAGAATTTCTTTATTGAGCTGCAGGATCACGGAATTGCCGATCAGCAGCGGATTATTCCCGATTTGGTGCGGATATCCGAGGAAATCGGCGTCGGACTGGTGGCTACCAACGACAGCCATTATATTGAAAAAGAGGATTGCAAAATCCAGAGCATCCTTCTTTGTATTCAGACCAACCGCACACTTGATGATCCCGACCGTATGGAATTCCAAACCGATGAATTCTATCTGAAAACCGAGGAAGAAATGCGCGCGCTTTTCTCCCGATATCCGCAGGCACTTGAGAATACGCATGATATTGCCATGCGATGCCATGTTGATTTCGAGTTTGGCGTGCGCCGCTTGCCGCATTACCATGTGCCTGCTCATGAAAATCACCTTGATTATTTTCGTCGCCACTGCTACGAGGGCTTATATCGTCATTACGGCGACTCGCCCGATCAAGGTCTGATTGATCGTCTGGAATATGAAATCGGCGTGATTGACAAGATGGGATTTGTCGATTATTTCCTGATTGTCAATGATTTTGTGCAGTACGCGAAATCGCACGGCATCCCTGTCGGACCGGGCAGAGGCTCCGGTGCAGGCTCGCTGTGCGCTTATTGTATCGGCATTACCGCTGTCGATCCCATTAAATATAACCTGCTGTTTGAACGCTTTCTTAATCCCGAACGCGTCAGTATGCCTGACTTTGATATCGACTTCTGTGCCGAACGCAGGGGAGAGGTTATCGACTACGTTGTCCGTAAATACGGCGAGGATAACGTTGTGCAGATTATTACCTTCGGCACCCTTGGCGGCAGGCAGGCAATTCGTGATATCGCGCGTGTCATGGGATTGCCCTACGCCACTGCGGATGAAATTGCCAAAATGATTCCGCGCGAGCTGGATATCACCATTCGCCGTGCTTTGGAGCAAAATCCCGATTTGAAAGCGCGGTATGAGAGTGACGCCCAAACGAGGGAGCTGCTTGATTACGCCATGAGTGTCGAGGGAATGCCGCGGCAGTCCGGTATGCACGCGGCAGGCGTTGTCATCACTGAGCAGCCGGTTTCCGATTATGTGCCGCTTTCCAAGAAGGATGACAACGTGGTTACGCAGTTCACGATGACCACTATTGAGGAGTTGGGGCTTCTCAAGATGGATTTTCTCGGTTTGCGCAACCTGACAGTTATCAGCGACGCCGAAAAGCAGATCAAACGTTCGCATCCCGACTATACGCCGGAGATGATGCGTGTTGATGATTCCGACGTATTTGCCATGATTTCCAAGGGCTTAACCGAGGGTGTGTTCCAGTTTGAGAGCGTCGGCATGAAAAACGTCCTGACACGCCTCAGACCGGATTGTATAGAAGATTTAATTGCTGTCGTATCACTCTACCGGCCGGGACCGATGGACAGCATTCCCACTTATATTGAATGTCGGCACCATCCGGAGAAGGTGCAGTACAAGCATCCGCTCCTGAAGGATATTCTCGGCGTTACCTACGGCTGTATCGTCTATCAGGAGCAGGTAATGCAGATTTTGCGCACACTTGCCGGATACAGTCTCGGACGCGCGGATATCGTGCGCCGTGCGATGAGCAAAAAGAAAGCCGCTGTCATGGAGCGCGAACGCGAGGTCTTTATCAACGGCGAAACAGACGCGCAGGGGAATGTCATCACCGAGGGATGCTTGCGGCGCGGTGTGGACAAGTCTGTCGCGGAAGCGCTGTTTCATGAAATGGAGAGCTTTGCGCGATATGCTTTCAACAAATCTCACGCCGCCGCTTATGCTTTGGTGTCCTACAAAACCGCGTGGCTGAAATGTCACTATCCGCGCGAGTATATGGCGGCTCTTCTTTCCAATTTTTTGGAGGATCAGAACAAGCTGGCTAAATATACCGCCGATTGTAAATCAATGGGGATTCGCGTTTTGCCGCCGCACGTCAATTACAGTATGCGCGGTTTTTCGGTCAGCGGCACCGATATTCGTTACGGCTTGCTTGCCATCAAGAACATCGGTAAGCAGTTTATTGATCAGATTATTGCCGAACGCCGCGTGAAGCCCTATACATCCTTTTATGATTTTTGTAAGCGCAACCACGGCAGAAATATGAACAGCCGAGCGCTTGAAAGCCTGATTAAATGCGGAGCGCTCGACGGCATGGGAGCCAACCGCCGCCAGATGCTCACGGTCAGCAAGGCGGTGCTCGACGACCTGGATTACGAGGCAAAGCATAATCTCAACGGTCAGATGTCATTGTTTGACATCGGCGCACAAGAGGTCAAATCCGCCGAACCGGATATCCCCGATGTGCCGGAATTCCCCGAGAGCGAGCTGTTGCGGATGGAAAAGGAGATTGCCGGGTTGTATCTCAGCGGCCATCCGGTGGATCATTATGCCCTGTTCGCGAAGAGTGTTCAAGCGGACAGCATCGGAGAGATTGTCTCCGAGGAAAGCACTTACCGCGACCGCCAGCGCGTCACGGTTGTCGGCGTAATCGCTCGTGCCGGTACGCGCCGTACCAAAACACAAAAGCTTATGGCGACCGCAACGGTGGAGGATCGCTACGGTTCCATAGAGGTATTGGTTTTCCCGAATGTGTACGAACGTTGCGCGCTGCATCTGATTGAGAGCAATGCTGTCATCATCAAGGGTATGCTCGATTTTCGGGAGGGAGAAGCGCCGAAAATCATTTGTGAAACCGTGGACTTGGCGCGCACGAACGAGGAGTGTCAAGCCGCTCCGCCTGCTTCTCCGGCTCCTGTGCCGCAGCGGAAACCGCAGCTGCCGACGCCTCAGAAGCCTTTGACGCTGTATATTAAAATCGACGACCTTAATACAGAACAATATCGTCGCGCCAAACGCGTTATTGATATTTTTGACGGCAGAACACCTGTGATTTTTTACCTTGCTGACAGCAAACGGCAGGTCAAAGCGCCGACCACTATGTGGGTGAGCCTCAATGATGTAATGATTCGTGAACTGAAGCACCAGCTCGGTGAAAAAAATGTCGTCGTCAAGTGAGGAATACTTGTATTTTTTCAGTACATATGTTATAATTTAAGTTAATTATGAAATCAGCTGCTGTGCGTTTTCGCACAGCGCTTGTATTGGAGGAAAAAGCGAAGTGAAAAAATTAATGTTAGGCAACGAGGCTGTCGCCAGAGGTCTCTATGAAGCGGGCGTCAAGGTGGTTTCCAGCTACCCGGGCACACCTTCGACCGAGATAACGGAATTCGCCGCGAAATATGATGAAATTTATTGTGAGTGGGCGCCCAATGAAAAGGTAGCCACCGAAGTAGCCTTCGGCGCATCGCTGCGTGGTGTGCGCAGCGCCTGCGCGATGAAGCACGTCGGACTGAATGTTGCAGCCGATCCGCTCTTTACACTTTCTTATACCGGTGTCAACGGCGGCATGGTTATTTTTGTTGCCGACGATCCTGCCATGCACTCTTCCCAAAACGAGCAGGACTCCCGCCACTACGCGATTGCCGCGAAGGTGCCGATGCTCGAGCCGGCTGATTCCGCGGAGGCAAAGCAGTTTGTCAAAGCCGCTTTTGATATCTCCGAGGAGTTTGATACTCCCGTGATTGTTCGTATGTGCACTCGTATCGCCCATTCCCAGGCGACGGTTGAACTGGAGGACAGGGTAGAGAAGGCGCTTCCTGTCTATGAAAAAAATCCGCAAAAATATATTATGGCGCCGGCAAACGCCATCCGCAGACATCCCTTTGTCGAAGAACGTACCCGCAAAATTGCCGCTATGTCTGAAACCAGTCCTCTCAACCGTGTGGAGTTCGGCGGCACCGAAAAGGGTATCATTTGCTCCGGCACCTGTTACCAGTACGTGAAAGAGGTATTCGGCGACACGGTATCCGTGCTCAAGCTCGGTATTGTCAATCCGCTGCCTACCGACATCATCAAGGACTTCGCTTCCAAGGTAGACAAGCTCTATGTGGTGGAGGAGCTTGACGGCATTATTGAAGCTCACCTCAACGCTATCGGCGTCCCGTGTGTGGGTAAGGAGATGTTCTCTCCTATCGGTGAGTATAATCAGACCACTATCCGTGAAGCCTTTGGTCTGCCGCAGCCGGAAAACGTGACGCTGGAGACGCAGGTTCCTGTCCGTCCGCCGGTTATGTGTGCCGGATGTCCTCACCGTGGTCTTTTCTATACGCTTGCCAAGCACAAAATCACCTGTCTCGGTGATATCGGCTGCTATACACTTGGCTCTGCCGCGCCGCTGTTCGCGCTCGATTCCACGCTTTGCATGGGTGCGTCCGTTTCCGGACTGCATGGCTTTAACAAAGCCGGCGGCGCTGACAGCGAGAAAAAGACTGTGTGCGTTATCGGCGATTCCACCTTTATGCACTCCGGTATGACCGGTTTGGTCAATGTCGCCTACAATGGCTCTAACTCTACCGTCATCATTCTTGACAATTCCATTACCGGTATGACCGGTCACCAGCAAAACCCCACTACCGGCTACAACATCAAGGGCGATCCGGCGCTGGCTGTCGATTTGGAAGCCCTGTGCCGTTCCATCGGCATTGAGCGCGTCAGAGTTGTCGATCCCTACAATCTCAAGCAATGTGAGGAAGCCATTTTAGAGGAGCTGAGTGTCGAGGCTCCGAGCGTCATTATTTCACGCAGACCTTGTATGCTGCTTAAGTATGTCAAGGCGAAGCCGCCTGTAACTGTCAATAAGGACAAATGTGTCGGCTGCCGTCAGTGCATGAAACTCGGTTGTCCGGCTATCAGCATGAAGGATAAGAAAGCAACCATCGACTTTACCCAGTGCGTTGGCTGTGATGTCTGCACCCAGCTTTGTAAGCTCGGCGCGATAGAGAAAGGAGACAGATAAAATGGAAACAAAAAATATCATGATTGTCGGTGTCGGCGGTCAGGGAAGTCTCCTTGCCAGCAAGCTGCTTGGCGCGTTGCTCGTCAAAGAGGGCTATGATGTCAAGGTTAGCGAGGTACATGGAATGAGCCAGCGCGGCGGATCGGTTGTCACCTATGTCCGCTTTGGCGAAAATGTCTATTCTCCTGTCATCTCCAAGGGAGAAGCGGATTTTATTATTTCCT
>JAFUUV010000101.1 GCA_017471345.1 Ruminococcus sp. | reverse complement strand
TGGCGCGGACGTAAAAAAGCTGCCCGAAACATATCGGACAGCAGATGTTAGCATAATGGATTTTTACAGCAGCAACGCGGAGCTTCTGTGCTGCGGCACACTGATTTATACCGGTCCGGAAAATCAGCGGTACCAAAAAAATCATGATACGCTCGAAGCGATTTCGGAGGAAATCATACCGGTCTACAAGGACAGCTTCCGGCTGACCATCCAAAAAAAATAAGGGCGAATGCCCTTATTTTTTTGCCGCGTATGCTTCGACTTTGTTGATAAGATCATTGGTTTCATACAGCTCAATTTTTTTATTGGCGGTATTTTGCTTGAAACGATAGTCCGTGTAATCATAGAATTTGTGCCAGAAAGCGACTGACTCGTTCCACTGCTTCTGATTTTCTTCATCAAGCTGTGTCTTACCGATGTTATATTTCTCAGTAAGAATTTTGCCAAAATAATCCGTGAACTTTACCGAACCGTAAAGATTCAGATGATCGAAGTTGTAGTAATCCTCAACACCATAGGACATCGCGTTCGCGTCGCGCTCAAAATTGATATAGCGGTAGCCATATTGGCTGATGATATCAAACGCGGTATTGCTGCGGGTAAAGCGGTTGTAGGTTTCCTTTTTAACAATGTGCGGAAAACGGACAAACAACAGATTATCGTATTGCTGCTCCTTGCAGAAATCCAGAAAGTCGCGTAAATACTCTTCGTAACGCGGCTCCAACTCTCCGCGCGTTTCATCGGTAGGAAGCTGGGAATTGTACACCTTCTCCTTCACGTTCAGCTTTTGCGCGGTGGTTTTGTAGCCCTTCAGATAGGTATAACCGCGATTATCCTGTGAAATGCGCGAAACCATCTTGTTCCACGGCGCGGGAAAATCATCCCACACACCGTGATACTTGATAATCGGGAAATAGAACTCGCGTCGTCCTAACTCGCGCACCGCCGGTGTTGTTTCGATATATTCAATCTTATTGCCGTTGAGCGGCACGTTGTCAATGTAATTACGGATACTCGATTGCTTTTCCTCGTTATCTGTCGCATAGAGGAAGCAGTTGATTTCAATGACAATCAGCTTCGGCGACTGGGTGCGCTGCACTTCCTTAATCTGCGTTTTCATCGCTGCCGAGGTGCTGGACGCCGTAGCGTAAGGATAGCAGGTGAAGCCGTAATTTTCATAGGCAAGCGCCGGAGAAACACCGCAGTACATTTCGCTCGAGCCAATCATGGCAACGTCGATGGTACCCTTGTCCTCGATATAAAAGCCGTCCAGGCGCAGACGATTGGCGTCGTGATGACAGAGCACGTACTCCTGAAGGACGCCCATAAGCGCCAAAAACGCAAGGAAAAGCGCGCTGATTTTGATGGCTCTTGTGATATATAATTTTGATTTCATGAGTGAATCATCTTACCTCTTGATGGACTACCGCATGGCTTAGAACTGGGCGTAAACGAAGTCGGCTGCGCTGTAGCCCGAACCGTAAATGCCGAAAACGGCAACGGCAACCATACAAACAAAGATTAGCGCAAAGCGCAGGATAAAAGGCTTTTGGTCCAGCTTTTCCCGAATGGTCAGTCCGTCCTTGGAACGCTCCTGAATGACGCTGGCAATGAAGATTACCAAAGCGCCTGCCAAAATCACTAAATACTGCTTTTTGCCCAAGCCCAGCGTGCTGATTTGGCTCCAGCCGGTTTTCAGGCTCTGGTCGGTAAAGAACAGCCAGAAGGTGCGCATGGCAGCGCGGAAGCCCGGAGCGACGTCAAAGACGTAGCCGACAAGCACAATCAGGAAGGTGCGCAGCATCTGGAACAGCATAAACGGAACAGTGGTTTCCTGGA
>JAFUUV010000100.1 GCA_017471345.1 Ruminococcus sp. | reverse complement strand
TGAAAGGGCGGTGTCTTAGGCCACTTGACCACAGGGCCATGAATCACCCTTCATAGAGCCCTTCGCCAACCTGAATGGTCGGGGTGAAGGGATTTGAACCCCCGACATCCTGCTCCCAAAGCAGGCGCGCTACCAACTGCGCTACACCCCGAAAGTTGTTCGGGCTGCCGCTATCTGTGACAGCCCTTATATTATACACGATAAAAATCGATTTGTCAACCTATTCGAGCGAACTGATTTTTTTAAATATTTCGTTGGCGGAATTGAGAAAGACGCGGCAGGGGTACTGCTCGGCGTCCTCGCGGCTGCGAAAGCCCCATCCGTAGAGCGCGGCGGCAAAATCCATGCCGACCTCCTGCGCGGCGAGGGCGTCAACGTAGCTGTCGCCGATGAAAATGCTGTCCGCGACGGGCACGTCAAGCTTCTCGCAGACGAGGGAGAGCATATCGCTTTTCTCGCGCTCAATCTCGACGTCGGTGGCGCAGACCTCGTCAAAGAGCTCGCCGATGGTTTTGTACACGCCGAGCATATTGTTGATAAACTTGCGGTTTTTCTGGGTGACAACAGCCAGCTTGCAGCCGCTTTGGCGCAGACTGCGCAGCGACTCCTCAACGCCGTCGTAAATCAGGAACATCTCCTCGCCCTTGATGGAATAGAGCTTGCTGTAGTTGTTCATGGCGTACTCGATTTCATCGTCCTTCATGCCGTAGAGATGCACAAAGCCCTGTTCGAGCGAAACGCCGATGACGCCGTAAAGCGCGTCGTGGTGAACAGGCGGATAGCCCATCGCCGTGGCGGTGGTGTTCATGCAGTAGAGAATGCCGGGAGAAGTATCGGCAATCGTGCCGTCATAGCCGATTATAATCAGTTTTTTCATCGTATCACCTACCCTGCTCCCATTGTAGCATGAAATCATGATAAATACAAGTAAAATCTGCGTTTTCAGTAGGATAGGAGCAGGTGGTATCATTCAGCTGTCATCCCCAAAAAGCAATGATGCATGACAAAAGCCTTTACCCGATCCAGACCAAATCCGTATCGGTGGCGAAGTTGTCGATGCCGTAGAGGACGACAACGCGGTCGGCGTTTTCGGACTTGGCGAGGTCGGAGACGCTGAGCTTGTAGTAGCGCATATCGACCAGAATCACCTTGCGGTAATTTTCGGCGAGGAACGGCGCCAGACAATGGCTGAAGCTGTCCTTGACCACCAGCAGCGTGCCGCTGTCGAGCTTTTTGTTCTCGATGGTGGTGACGGCGTGGTTGCCGTCGAGGAACACGGGATACTTGTCGTCCTCGTCAAGATGATTGTAAAAATACAGCGAGTCGCTCTCCTTGCTCTCGGTGCCGTCCTGAATCGTCACATGGATATTCGTGCCGTTCGCGGGATTGCTCCACACCTGCACGCTGTCCGGCTGTGTCAGCCAGAAGCCGCTGGTGGAGTAGGTGGTGCCGTAGAACTGCGGATAGGTCTCGATATTCAGCGCGGACTGCTCCACCGGACGCTTGCCCAGCGCTCTGCACAGCTTGGTGTAGCCCAGATACGCGCCGGCGGTTGTCCAGTGGTGGTCGGTGCGGTAATACAGCTGTTCACCGTTTGCCGCCGCCTCGCGGAAGCTTTCGCGCAAATCGACAAAGCCGATGCCGTTGTCCGACAGCGTGCGCTTGGCGTTGTTGAAGTAAACGTCGTCGCGGTAGAGGTCGTGAATCAGCGGCAGCTTGTCGCCGTAGAGGTAGCCCGTCGAGGGCGCGAACATCACGGTCAAGGGCTTGCCGCCGAGGTTTTGCTTGAAATCGACAATCGCGTCAAGGTTTTTGTCCACGTTGTTCTCGACAGACACCGGCTTGTTGATGAGATAGCCGTCCTTGCCGTGATACACACCGTTCGCGCCGTTGTTGCCAAGTCCGAGGGTGTAGTAGCTGTTGAAGCCCACCCACATATTCCGCGCGGGAAAGTGGTCGGCGAAGTAGCTCTCAAATTCCGTGCCGAATTTGCCGCTCGAGATATTCTCAAACGACGCCTCGGGGAATTTTTGCAGATAGCGCTTTTCGGCGGAGCTGTAGTCAAGCTTGGGGTTGACGATAAACCAGATTGCCAGCCCGAACAGAAACACCGCGAACAGCACCGCCGGCGCGAAGCGGAGCCTGCCGCTTTTTTGGTTGACCTCGGGCATGGAATCCGCGTAAATTTTCGCGGACAGCGCCATCGGATCCTTCGGCGCCGCTTCCTTGCGGAAGATTTTGGTCTTGTTGTTTTCGTTTTTATTGTGAATAGATTCCGGCGTATGTTTCATAGGACACCTTCGTGATTAAAACCTGAAATACAAAAACGGATTGTAGCTCTGCTGCACCAGCGAAGCGGTGCTGATGAAGAGAACGACGGCGCAGAAAGCGGTTTCGGCAATCCACGCGTACTTCTTCATGGCAAAGCGCTTGTAGAGGTTCGCGGCAAGAGGGGTGCTCGCGACGCCGGCGATGATGAGCAGCGGCAGGTAGCTGAGGGTGAGATTGAGCGAGGAAAGGCTGAAAACGCCGTTGCCGAAGTTGAACAAATCGCCGAGGAAGGCGAACAGCCGGTTGACGTCGGTGAAGTAGAAAAGTCCCCAGCCAATCATGACGATAAAGAGGGTGTAAACATGGCGCAGCACCGCCGGCAGGCGGTCAAGAAAGCGCTTGAGGACGAATTTTTCCAAAATCAGCAGACCGCCGTAGTACAAGCCCCAGAAGATGAAGTTGTAGGAGGCGCCGTGCCACAGACCGGTCAGTCCCCAGACAATCAGGAGGTTGATAATCTGCCTTTTGACGCCCTTGCGGTTGCCGCCGAGGGGAATGTAAACATATTCCTTGAACCAAGTTGACAATGAAATATGCCAGCGCCGCCAGAAGTCGGTAATCGAGGTGGAAATGTAGGGATAATCGAAGTTTTTGAGGAACTCGAAGCCGAACAGATTGCCCAGACCGCACGCCATATCGGAGTAGCCCGAGAAGTCGAAATAAATCTGGAAGGTGTACGCCAAAATGCCGATCCACGTGCCGAGCACGCCGTTTTTCTCGGGATTGCCGAACATCGCGGTAGTCAGCGCGCCCATCTGGTTGGCAATCAGCACCTTTTTGCCCAGACCGATGCAGAACAGCTTCACGCCCTTGGTAAAGCGGTCAAGGGTTTCCTGACGGTGCTCAAGCTGATAGGCGACGTCGCGGTAGCGGACAATCGGGCCGGCAATCAGCTGCGGAAACAGCGCGACGTAGGTGCCGAAGTTGATGAAGCTGCGGCTCACCGGCGCGTCGTCGCGGTAGACGTCGATGACATAGCTCATGGTCTGGAAGGTGTAGAAGCTGATGCCGATAGGCAGGCTGATTTCCACCGCCGGCAGGTTGAGAAAGGGCAGCAGATTCAGCGTATCCACAATCAGACCGGTGTACTTGAACACCGCCAAAATGCCGATATCGAGCACGCAGGTCAAAATCAAAAACAGCTTCTTCTTTTTTTCGTCGCGCCGGTACTTGTCCACCAAATAACCGCCGAGGTAGTTGAAGAAAATGTTGAACACCATCAGGAAAACCAGCATCGGCTCTCCCCAGCCGTAAAACAGCAGGTTGATGAAGAATAAGAAGATGTTTCTTGCCGCGCGCGGCACCGCGTAGTACACCACCAGCGTCACCGTCAGGTACGCGAACAGAAACACAAGGCTCGAAAATACCAAGTCCCTTTCTCCTCTCTGAATTTTTTACATACATCTTTATTGTACCTGATATCGGGAGTGAAGTCAAGCGCTTTGATCATTCATCATGAATTATGCATCATTTTTTGGGCATCGCACCCATGCCTGTAGGGTTTGGTTTTGGGCACCGCACCCATGCCTGTAGGGTTTGGTCTTGACCAAACCGCCGCCAACCGCAGAAGCGTTTGGTGGTAAATCCGGCGGTTCGGTCAAGACCGAACCCTACAAAACGCTCAGGATGACAGGAACGCTGTAGGGGACGGCTTCCCAGACGTCCCGATTTGCCTAACGTTTGGTTCAACGGGACGTCAGGGATACCGCCCCCTACAAGTCGTAAAAAACTACCGGAAACCCATGCAGCGCCGACCAAACCGCCGCCATTCGCAGAATCGTTTGGCGGTAAATCCGGCGGTTCGGTCAAGACCGAACCCTACAGTTTCGCGAAATCAGATAAAATCAAGAGGAATCCCCTTGATAGGACACCAACGTTTCTCACCGAGATTGAAAAAGCCGCTAACGCAATGCTTTTCCGACGACGGCGACGGCGTGGCGGTGACAGAGGAGGGAGGCGTGCTCGGCGAGGTAGGCGGCGGTCAGGCGGCGGCAGCGCACGGCGTTGTACTCGCTGAGGAGGACGCGCGTGTGCAGCGGCAGCGCCGGATAGGAAAAGACAAGATAATACGCGCCGCCGAGGGTATACAGGCTGCTGCGCGGCGGCACAAAGCCCGAACGCAGCAGCTGCGCGATACAGTCCAGCAGGTCGCCTGCCGACGAAAAGCGGTAGCAGACGGCGCCGGTGCTGTTGCGGAATTTCCTCCTAACGGCGCCGACGGTTACCAACAGGTAGCAGTCCGCGCCGAGTGACAGCGCTTCGACGCGCAGCTGCCGTCCGCTGACGGCGATACCGTGGCGGCGGCACGCCGAACGGCTCAGCGACGACAGCACGCGCATGGCGTCGGCGTCGTTCTCGTCCATCCGCGCGAAATTGAGCGCGTAGTCGTCCAAATCGCGCTTGCCCAAAATAATCAGCACCCGATTGCCGCTCAGCCTGTTGACAGTCATAAAAAAACCTCCGGTGAAAGAATTGCCCTGCTTCCTTCTATACTATGCCGAAAAACTTGTTCGCGCAAGTGATTTTTCTTGGGAAGGAACTTGCCAAATTCCGCCGGAGGTGTTACAATAAAAATGTATAAAGGGCACCTCTAAAAATATATAGCTGCCCATAGGCACACATCTTTCACAGCAACTTCTTGCCAAAACTCCTCGTGATACGTCAGTATCACTTCGTCGTTTTGACAAGAATCTACTATAAAATATCCGCACCTCTGAACAACCCTATATTTTTAGAGGTGCCCTAAATTTTTCCGAAAGGGTGATACTTTATGCCTAAATGGCTCAATGACGCGGTGTTCTACGAAATTTATCCGCAAAGCTTTTACGATACCAACGGCGATGGCATCGGCGACATCCCCGGCATCATCGAAAAGCTGGACTACGTGAAGGGCTTGGGCTGCAACGCGATCTGGCTCAATCCGGTCTACGACTCTCCCTTCATGGACGCCGGCTACGACGTCCGCGACTACAAAAAGGTCGCGCCGCGCTACGGCACCAACGAGGACTTGGTGCGGCTGTTCGAGTGCGCTCACGCCAAGGGTATCCGGATTTTGCTCGATTTGGTGCCCGGGCACACCTCCGACCAGCATCCGTGGTTCCTCGAAGCCAAAAAAGCGGCGGAAAACGAATTTTCCGACCGCTACATCTTCACCAAGACCGTCTGGGACGCGCCGCCGGAGTACCGCATGATGTGCGGCATCTGCGAGCGCAACGGCAACTATATGGTCAATTATTTCAGCTCTCAGCCTGCCCTCAACTACGGCTTCTACGACGTGACGCACCCCGAGTGGCAGCTGCCCTATGACCATCCTGCCTGCCGCCGCACCGCCGAGGCAATCAAGGACGTCATGCGCTTCTGGATGGACAAGGGCGCCGACGGCTTCCGTGTGGACATGGCGGACTCGCTGGTCAAGAACGACGACGAAAAGCTTGCCACCGCCGCTATCTGGCGCGACGTCCGCGAAATGATGGACAAGGACTATCCCGACTGCGCCATGGTGGCGGAGTGGTGCCATCCCGAACGCGCGATTCTCAACGCGGGCTTCCACATGGACTTTTATCTTGACCACTACGGCAACGGCTATTCGCGCCTGTTCCGCTTCGGCGAGTGGGGCGAGTTAGCGGTGTTCCATCCCGACGGCAAGGGCAGTCTCAAGGCGTTTACCGACGAGTACCTCCCCAATTACAACCGCACCAAGGAGTCCGGCTACATCTGCTTTATGACCAACAACCACGATATGCCGCGCGTCACCGCCTATCTTGACAAGCAGGCAATCAAGCTGGTCAACGCCTTCATCTTCACCATGCCCGGCGTGCCGTTCCTCTATTACGGCGACGAAATCGGTATGCGCTACCAAAAGGATCTGGTCAGCAAGGAGGGCGGCTTCTCACGCACCGGCTCACGCACGCCCATGCAGTGGAACAGCGGCAAAAACCTCGGCTTCTCCGAGAGCGACACGCCGTATCTGCCGGTTGACCAAAGCGCCGACGCGCCGACGGTGGAAAATCAGCGCGACGACCCCGACAGCATTTACCGCGTCGTCACGGATTTGATTGCCCTGCGCCATAAGTACCCCGACCTGCACGGCAACGGCGAGCTCGAGTTCATGACCGACGGCAGCAACCTGCCCTTCGCCTACCGCCGCGGCGATTTGGTGATGTACTTCAATCCCACCGACAAATATTTTGAAATCGACACGCGCTACAACGGCGACGTTATCTACAAAATCGGTCAGGCGGAAATCTCCGGCGGCAAAATCAAAATGCAGCCGCAGAGCTTCCTGCTGGTCAACGCGTAACACAAAACGGAAGGGTTTTCAATTGCCCTTCCGTTTTTTCCGCCTGTCGTCATCCTGATTTACGTGGATGACATCTAAAGGAAAAGACCTGCTCCTATCCATTCATGTCATCATGAGCGGTCGCCGAAGGCGAATTTGCGTCAGCAAATAGTCGAAGGCTCCCCCTCGGTGAGAAACCATGGTGTCCTATCAAGGGGATCCCTCCACGTAAGTCGGGATGACATCTAAATGATACCGCCTGCTCCTATTTATGTCATCCTGAGCGTTTTGTAGGGTTCGGTCTCGACCGAACCGCCGGATTTACGCCAAACGCTTCTGCGGTTGGCGGCGGTTTGGTCAAGACCAAACCCTACAGCGTTCCCGTCATCCTGAGCGCTCGCCTTTTAAAAGACAGCTTTTTGCCGGAACATTGAAAGCCTCCCCTTGAGGGGAGGTGGCATTTCGCTGTGCGAAATGACGGAAGGGTGAGGGAAAAGCCGGATAGCCTATCCGATTGCAGCGCGTTTGGTAAAGTACTGTTCCTATCCGTCACCCTTCAGTCACGCCGCCAAAGCGGCGCGACAG
>JAFUUV010000099.1 GCA_017471345.1 Ruminococcus sp. | reverse complement strand
CATTTATTATAATCCATTTTTCGGTATTGTCAATAAGTTTGGGATTTTTTGTCATTTTACACGAAATTCCGGCACAGTACTCTCAATTCTGCGCACTCGCCGCAGGGTTTCCGTCCGGCTTTGGGAACATCAGCCGGAGTGCACGCGGCACATTGACAATTGTCACCGGCTTTTCGGTACGCGCGTGCTCGCCGTCAAGCGACCAGTCAATGGGGTTTTCGCTTTCGACCGTGACCTTGGAGGTGCTGAACACAGTCATCAGCTCCGAATCGTATTTGCCGCTGAGCACATGGTGGACAATATCGTTAAATTCATGCAAATTTTTCGGGCGGCGAATCAGCACCACCTCGTGCCGTCCGTCCCGCAGATTGACGACGCCGTCCTCAAAGCGCATCAGTCCGCCGATGCTTGTGGAATTGCTGACGGAACCGTAAATATAGTCATCTTCATAGCAATTGCCTTCCGCGTCCGTGACGCGCACGCGATAGGACTTCAGGTTGAGCAGCTCCTTTGTGCCGGTGATGACATACGCAAGATGCCCGAGCCGCTGCTTAAGTCCGCGCGGCGTGGCGTAGGAGCTTTCGGCAAATAAGCCAAAGGAAGCGACATAGATAAAATAACGCGCGTCAAAACGTCCTGCGTCAATTGTTTTCGGCACACCGTGCCGCAGGTCAATGATGGAACGCAGGATATCGCCGGAAAGTCCCATATTCTTGGAAAAATCGTTAGTAGTGCCTGTCGGAATATAGACGATAACGGGGTGGTTTTGCAGCGGCACCACGCCGTTGACGGTTTCGCTGAGGGTTCCGTCTCCGCCGCAGCAGACAATCAGCGAAGCGTTCGCGCCGTATTCACGGGCAAAGTACTCCGCGTCGTCCTTGCGCTTTGTCAGCAATACCTGCGCTTGATACCCCTCCTTACGCAAAAGTGAGAGAATGTCGTCCGTATATTCCGAAATCATACTGCGTCCCGAAACGGGATTGATAATCAACAACGCGTTCTTCATGAACATCATCCCTTTTTCAGCGCTTCCAGTGCGGAGTGAATGGCTGCCGGAGCGTCCGCCGGATGTTCGAGAGCGGCGACGGCACGCTCCATCGGGCAAATACCGCTGCCCTCGCGGTTGATAATCTGTTCGGTCAGCGTGTGACAATCGTACACAATACCGTTCGCCTGCAAAACCGCACGCGCACTCTCGCTGAGCACCTCGGCGTAAACCGCCTTTACACCCAACAGTACGTAAAGCATCGCCGCCGCTTTACCGACAATTTTATCAGCCGCGCAGGCGCCGATCCACTGTTCCTCCCCAATTAAGGACAAAAGGGGACGGATGCCCCTGTCCTCGGATACAAATACATTGCCTTCGCCGCAGACGACCAATGTATAGCCGCCAAGCTGCAGCATTTTTTTGGCATAGGTTAATTCATCCAGCATTTTTACTATCCTTTCTGTTCTCGCTTATCTGTCCAGAACCTCCGCGTCCGCAACGCCGTCATCGATTGCTTTTTTGCCGGCACGCAGTCCCAATATCAGCGCCACGGCATCCAGCACCGCCGAAGCCAGAACGCAGACGCCGATAAAGCGAAACAGGAATTCGGTGGTTTCAAAGGGATTGACCGCGACAACGCCGCCGAGCACCATCAACACCATCGCTCCGATGAGAACAAAGGGAGAGGCAGGCTCGCGGTTTTTTCTGGCATTGATATAGACAACCAGCTTGACGACGCCGGAAACAATCATCAGCACCGCGTACATCACCGCAAGAAACGCAAAAATTTTGAGCACCATTGTCGAACTGATGATGCCGAACAAGCCAAGCACCAACAACACGACAGCCCAGATCAACATCATGGTGCTGCCCATACCGTCGCGGTTTGCACGAATATAGCGAATGAGATAGATTGCGCCGACCACGAGGCAAAAGATACCGAAAGCGATATATACCACCGTCGTGAATCCCTCGGGATTGACCATCAGCAGGACACCGACTAAAATTTCCAGCAGAAGCATCAGAAGAATCGGCAAATTCTTTTTGAACCAATACATTAGTTTTCCTCCTTACAAAGGCTGATTGACAGGATATGGCAGCGGATAGTCCGCAAGATATTGCTGCAGCACGGTGACATCATCAATCGTCACCCTGCCGTCACCGTTTACGTCGGAGGCTCGGTTGTCGAGCGCGTCCGCGGACACAAGCTCCGCGATGATTTTCTGTACCTGCGTAGCGTCGTCAATGGTTACGGCGCCGTCGTTGTTGGCGTCACCGAGCCGCCGTCCTGTGACAGCGGTAAAAACGCGCAGCGACGGCAACGCCTGTCCGCGCGCGTCAAAAAAGGTCTGGTTGTCAACAGCGGAACCGCCGTAGTAGCGTCCGGCGTCGTCGGGATCATACTCTGACGAAAAGCTTGACGCCCAGCCGGAACCATAGCTCTCCCATTTCTGTGAATTTGCGAGCCACTGCGCGGTATAGTCGCTGCCGCCGCGTCCCGTCATGTCGCCGACAGAAACCCACGCGCCTTCCCAGTAGAATACGCCCAAGCCCTTTTCGCCGACCGCATTGACGGCGCTCATCACCGCGCGCACCTCCTGTGCCTGTCCCTCGGGCGTGAAGTCCCAGAGCAGATTTTCGCCGGTGCTGTTGTCGTTTTCGTTGACCGTATTTTGAAAACCGTCGGTGTCCGCAAGGGTATAGGGGTAGGAGGTTTCGGCAACCATCACGTACTTTCCGTAGGTATCGGCGACATAGCGCAGCACAGCGGTGAGGTTGTCAAGGCTGCCGTGCCAGAAGGGATAGTAGGAGGTGGCGAACACATCATAATCCACATGGCAGCGATTCAGCGAATCCGCTAAATATTTTACGTGTCCGGCACGCTCGGGGTTGGTGAAATGAAGCGCGACCAAAATATCGGGGCTGAATGCCCGCACCGCCGCGCTGCCGGCGTTGAACAGCCGCGCCATAGCGTCGAAATCATGCTCGCCTGCAATGCCGGTGGTGGTTTCGTTGCCGATTTGCACCATGCCGATAGCGGCTCCGGCTTGTTGAATGGTTTGCAGCGCGTCACGCGTAAAAGCCTTGAGCGCGGTTATTTTTTCTTCTAAAGAATAATTTTCCCACGCCTTCGGCGCTTTCTGCTTCTGCGGATCCGCCCAGAAGTCCGAATAATGGAAATCCACCAACAGCTTCATACCGTAGCGGGCGGCACGCGCGCCGATTTCAGCAGCTGCCGCGACGTCGTTGTTGCCGCCGCCATAGCCCTTTCCGTCGGCGTTATAAGGGTTGTTCCAGACACGGACGCGGATATAGTTGACACCGTTGTCAGAAAGAATTTTGAACAAATCCTCTTCCCTGCCGTTGGTGTCATAAAATCTGACGCCCGACCGCTCCAGAGAAAGTACTGATGAAACGTCCATGCCGCTGATAAAATCCGGTTGACAAAACAAAATGGCTTCGCTCTCCGCAGCGCCGACAGGCAACATCACCGCCGCAAGCAGCGCGCATATCAACAGTGCGGCAAGAATTCTTTTTACTTTCATCGAAACGCCTCCTTTGATTTTCCTTAGGTTAATCATAACACAAAAATTGCAATATCGTCAATATTTTTTGAACAATCGCTAAAAAGACAATTGACTTGTTTTAGAAGGAAAGATATAATAAAATAAAACATTTAGGAGGTTTTTATGAAAAAATGGATATGCGCTCTGTTTTCCGTGATTCTGCTGCTGACCGGCTGTCAGGCAGGCACCACCGCCTACCGTCAGATTTCGCAGGAGGAAGCGATGACCATGATGGAAACAGAACAGAATTATATCATCCTCGACGTCCGCACAAAAGAGGAATTTGCACAGGGACATATTCCCGAGGCGGTTTGTGTGCCGGTAGAAACCATCGGCGACGGCGAAATTCCGGAGCTCCCCGACAAATCTCAGCTGATTCTGGTATATTGCCGCAGCGGCAGACGCAGCAAGCAAGCCGCGTCCAAGCTGGTTGACTTAGGATATACAAATATTGTGGAGTTCGGCGGCATTAATACCTGGACGGGGAAAACCGTAACAGAATAAAAAGGAGGCAACTATGAGAACAGTACCATTTGGCACTTCCGATTTAGAGGTACCGGTTATCGGCTTAGGCTGTATGCGGCTGGTGAACCTCGAAAAAAGCGCGATTCCCTACTATATTCATCACTGCTGCGAGTTGGGTATCAATTTCTTTGACCACGCGGATATTTACGCGGACGGCGAGTGCGAACGGATCTTCGGCGAAGCGCTGAAGGAATCCGCTATCCCCCGTGAGGATATTATTATCCAGTCAAAATGCGGCATTATTCGCGGCAGAAGATACGACTTTTCCTACGAACACATCATTCAGTCGGTAGACGGCATTCTGGAACGTCTCGGAACCGATTACATTGATGTGCTGCTGCTCCACCGTCCGGACGCGCTGTGCGAGCCGGAGGAGGTCGCGAAAGCGTTTGATGAACTGGAAGCAAAGGGAAAGGTGCGGTATTTCGGCGTCTCCAATCACCGTCCTTCACAGATTGAACTGCTGAAAACCTGTGTCAGACAGGGAATTCACGCCAATCAGATGCGGTTCAGTATTCCCTACTCCAGCTTGGTTTCCACAGGTATTGAAGCCAACATGATTACCGAAGGCGGCGCCGACCGCAACGGTGACCTGCTCGATTACTGTCGCCTGCACGGCATCACGGTGCAGGCGTGGGCGCCGTTCCGCGGAAAAAACGGCTCGTTTGTTGACAGCAACGAAGCTTATCCCGACCTCAACTGGGCGCTCGGTGAAATCAGCGCCAAATACAACACCACCAAAACCGCCATCGCGGCGGCGTGGATTTTGAGACACCCGTCAAAGATTCAGACGATTGCAGGCACCATGAATTTTGACCGCATCAAGGAAGTCGCCGCCGCGGCGGATATTATGCTGACACGCGACGAGTGGTATCGCCTGTATACCTCGGCAGGTCACCTGCTGCCGTAAACAGTCAGAGCCGAAAGTCAAACCCCAATCGGATGTCCGGTTGGGGTTGCCTTAGCTCTCGCATTTTCCGCAGCGAGTACAGCCGTTGCAGATGATGCGCATTCCGCAGGTTTGACACTTCTCTCCAAAGTAAGGTTGGTAGCGGCGTTCATCGGCGATGGGCTTGCCGAGCAGGTTTTTCAGTTTGAAGTCGATGGGCTTGCCCTGATAGCTAAGCCCCGATTTAAATGCCTGACTCGACTGCAGACTGCTGCTTTCAATCTGATACTCTCTGCCGTCCTTGACAAAGCGTCTGCCGGTACCGACAAAAGCAAAGGTAACGTTGTATGCCGCGCATTCGTCGCGGAGCGTCTTTACCCACTCATAGCGGCACGGACGGGCGCCGGAATAGTTTTCTCCGTCACAAATCACCTGTTCGAGCTGACCGCTTGGCAAATATTCACGAAGACTGACCGCGCCGATCAACGGCGCGCACATGATGCCCTTGTGACGAAACGGCAATGACAGCAGCATCGGGATACGCTCATCCGCGCGGCGTTGGTTTTCACAGCTGACATTGAAAAATACATTTTCCCAGCCCTCTCCCCAATCGTCCGGCAGACAATCGCGCACACGCTGCGGCCGTTTGGTCAACAGAAAAAATACCACGTCGGGACGTTGGCGGATGACATTCCACGCGTCGTCACGCCATGCGTCCGCGTCCTCCAAAAAGAAGTCTGAGGTCATGCAGACGCGCAGCTGCTCGCCGCTCCTGATTTTGTAGCGTCCCTGCCTGTCCTTGGCAAGCGGATAGTGAAAGCCTGCCTTGGTGCGGTAGACGTCCGCGCCGTTTTTGCCTCTCTGCGCATCTAAAAAGTACATATAACAATTCTGGCATCCCTCGCTGCATTTGCGGCAGCCGTGCCATGGATTCCAAATATCATGCATACTGTTTCTCCATATCTGTTGTGCTGCTACCATCATAGCAAATTTTTGCGCGGTTGTCCACACCGACAGGTACAAAAAACGGCTATAGATTCTGCCTTGAATCTACAGCCGCATTTTTATTTACCCTGTGCCGCTTTCATCAAATCCTTGCCGGCGTTCCATGCCTTGCCGACCTTTTCGCCGCTGACGTAGTAGCCGTTTTGGAACTGATCAAAGATGATGGCGTCAAGCTTTTCGGGATTGATCTTGCCGTTTTCATCAAGGACAGCTTCCTCCGCGCAGACGTTGACAATCGTGCCGACAACAGCGTGCAGGTGCTCTGTCTGTACGATTTCCGCTAACTCACATTCCATGGTCACCGGAAATTCATCGATGACAGGCGCGTTGACAAACGCGCTCCTGGTCGCGTGACAGCCGGACTTTTCGAACTTATCGGGCATTTTGTTGCCGGTAGCGATACCGAAAAAGTCCGCCGCAGCCATATGCGCCTTGTCCGCAAGCGCGACAGTGAACGCCTTGGAAGCGCGGATGTTCTTGGTGGTTTTGTGATCCTCGTCGATAATCAGGGCAATTTTATCCATGCCGCAAATGGTGCCCCATGCCGCGTTCATCACGCAGGGAACGCCGTTTTCGTCATACGCCGCAACCATTAAAACCGGCATCGGATAAACCGCAGGCAGCTTTCCGAGATTCTTTTTCATGTGTTTTGCTCCTGTCGGGTTTTAATCAATTCTATTATATATGATTTCGCATGATTTGTAAAATGTTTTTTTCTATCGTTGAACGCGGATTTTTGTATTGCCATTT
>JAFUUV010000098.1 GCA_017471345.1 Ruminococcus sp. | reverse complement strand
CATATCCTCGGCAGGCGTTACATTCGAACTGAACATAATTTCTTTTCCGGTAATGCCACAGGATTCGCAAAGCATCAGCTCTGTATAGGACGAGCAGTCCATACCGCAGCCTTCTTCCTGCAAAATCTTCATCAGAAAAGGATTGGGCGTTGCCTTGACAGCAAAAAATTCTTTATATCCCTTGTTCCAACTGAATGCCTGATACAAGGCTCTGGCGTTTTCACGGATACCGCGCTCGTCATAGAGATGAAACGGTGTGGGAATCTCGCGGATAATATCCTTTGCCATTTCCAGCGTGATAAACGGTTTCTTTTCCATGCGTTATTCTTCCTCCTCTATTTCCTCAATATACTCCTTGATAACGTCCTTGACATCATCCAATCCGTCTCCGTTTACTGCGGAAAACGGAATCAACTCCACTCCTTCAAACTCCTGCAGCTCGTCCATGATTTCTACCATACGCTTTTCGTAGGCAGTTTTTTTGAGCTTGTCCTTTTTGGTCAGGACAATGACAAACGGCGCGTTGCACTGATAAAGAAAGCGGAGCATATCATAATCATCCTTAGTAGGTTTATGCCTGATATCAATAATCTGAATGACTAAAGCAATATTTCTATGCGCCGAGAGATATCCTTCCACCAGTCCTGCCCACCGCTCTTTCTCCGCTTTGGAAACCTTGGCGTAACCATAGCCGGGCAAATCGACAAAACGGCAGTTTTGCAGCTTATAAAAGTTAATTGTAGCGGTTTTGTCCGGCTGCGCACTGACGCGTGCCAAAGCCTTGCGCTGTACTAATTTATTGATGAGTGAGCTTTTGCCAACGTTGGAATGTCCGGAAAAAACAACCTCGGGAGCATCCGACAATGGAAGCTGTTTGACAGTGCCTGCAGCATATTCAAAAGTTACGTCGTTAAAATTCATACGCTGATCCTCACTGTGTCACACGCATAACGTTGCCGGAGCCGGAAGCGGGTAATCTGGTTTTATTCCATTCCCGATCGGTTACCTTCGTCATATCCCGTACCGCGACAGAAAGAACATCCTGAAAGCTCTCTACCGGAATGAAGTGAATAAAATTCCGAACCGCCTCATCGAATTCCTCAATATCGGGAAGATTCTGACGCGGAATAATGACTGTCGAGATGCCGTGTTTATACGCCGCCATACTCTTTTCCTTCAAGCCGCCGATGGGAAGCACCTTTCCGCGCAGAGTGATTTCGCCGGTCATGGCAACATCATGACGAACAGCCTTTGCGGAGAGCACGGAATAAATCGCGGTTGCCATGGTAATGCCGGCTGACGGTCCATCCTTCGGTACAGCGCCTTCCGGAGCGTGAATATGGATATCCTTATTTTTATAAAAATCAGAATCGATACCGAGCGCGTCCGCATGGCTGCGGATGCAGTTTATGGCGATTTTGGCGGACTCCTTCATGACATCGCCGAGTGAACCGGTCAGTTCAATCTTGCCGGTGCCATCCATCAACGCGATTTCAATCGGCAGCAACTCACCGCCGACAGAAGTCCACGCTAATCCATTGACAATGCCGATTTCATCTTTTTTGTTGATGGTATCGGGTAAGAACTTTTTATGACCTAAGAATACTTCGACATCCTTGTCATCAATCTTAAAGGTATCAATGCCATTTTCAAGCTTTTTGACGGCACATTTACGCAGGATAGACGCAATTGTGCGTTCCAGTGTTCTGACGCCGGATTCACGTGTATAGAAATCAATCAGGTAATATACTGCCTTTTTCGTAAACTTCACCTCTGAAGAGGTAAAGCCGCAGAGATCAAGCTGTTTCGGAATCAGATGCTTTTTGGCGATATGGAATTTTTCCTCACGCGTATAACTGCTGATTTCAATGATTTCCATTCTGTCGCGCAGCGGAGCCGGAATGGAACCAAGGTCGTTAGCGGTGGTAATGAACATCACATTCGACAAATCAAACGGAACATCAATATAATGGTCAACAAACTTATTGTTTTGCTCGATGTCAAGTACCTCAAGCAGCGCAGAGGTGGGATCACCCTTATAATCGCTGGCAAGCTTGTCCACCTCATCTAAAATCAGCACAGGGTTATTAGAGCCTGCGTTTTGGATTGCCGCCATAATCCTGCCGGGGATAGAACCGATGTAGGTACGGCGGTGACCGCGGATTTCGGCCTCATCCCGCACACCGCCTAAGGCGATACGCTGAGAATTTCTGCCGATGGCGTCAGCGATGGACTTGGCGATGGAGGTTTTTCCGACGCCGGGCGGTCCGACAAAACAAATTACCTGTCCCTTTTGTTTTTCGCTGAGCTTTTTGACAGCAAGCTGTTCGATGATTCTGTCCTTGATTTTTTCCAGTCCGTAATGCGTCTTATCAAGCTCTTTTCTCAGTTTCGCAATGACAATCTTATCTTTAGTAGAATGATTCCAGGGGAGATCGAGTACGGTATCCAGATATGTGCGGATGACAGATGCTTCCTGACTGCCGTAGGGCATTTTCATCAACTTGCGGCACTCTTTGAGCAAGGTTTCTTCAGATTTTTCATCCAACTTCAGTTTGCGGATGCGTTCGGAATATTCTTCCGCATCCTCAGAGGGATTGTCGTCCTCTCCTAATTCCTCCTCAATCACGCGTTTTTGCTCGCGTAAGAAAAAGTCGCGCTGAGATTCATCAATACGCATCCTTGCCTTGCGATTGATTTCGTCCTCGAGTCGCAGAATGTAGTTCTCGTTAATCAATACATCCAGAACATCCTTCAGACGTTCAATCGGAGAACGGATTTCCAATATTTCCTGCTTGACCTGATAGTCCAGCGCCATATTCGCGGCAATATAGTCAGCTAACTCTCCGGGACGCTTGCAAAGCGCAACCTTGAAAATAATGTCAGAGGGAATCTGCGGCGAAATATCTATGTATTCCTCAAATTCCTTTTTGACTGCACGCATCAGCGCTGTATCAAAGTCATCATGCTCGGAAATGAGCTCGGGCATCGGCTCTACCTCAGCCATCAGACCGGATGAATCCGGTACAGCACTGATAATGCGTGCTCTGAATTTGCCCTCAATGACAATTCGAGTGATGTTTTCGGGTTGTTTTAAGACCTGTACAATTTTAGCGATGACGCCGGTGGTATACACATCCATCAGCTTCGGTTCGTTATTGGTCGCGTCAATCTGCGTCGATAAAAAAATCAACTGATCACGCTTCATCGCTTTATTTATCGCTGTGATGCTCTTTTGACGGCCTACATCAAAATGTATCAACGCTTTCGGAAACACCACAAGACCTCTTAACGGCAGTACAGGCACAATCATAGTATCCTTGTGTTCTGTATCCATTTTCATTCCTTTCATCAAAAAGAGGGCAAAACCGCAAAACAGCCTGTCGCTGTGTATGCGGTATTTGCCCAAGAAGCAGTAACAATTACCGCTTATGCTTTATCTCAGGATGCCGAGCTGCGCTTGGAGCGCTTTTCCTTTCGGGGAAGCTTCACGGGAAACGTCGGCTTTTCCTTTTTTCTTGTGATTTGAGGCGGCGCGTTATCCGTAACCACACTGCGTGTAATGATAATCTTTTCAATTGTGGAATCCGAGGGGGTTTCATACATCAAATTCTTCAGAATACCTTCCATGATTCCTCTCAGACCTCGAGCTCCGGTACGCTGCTCAAACGCTTTTTCCGCAACAGCCTCCAGCGCCTCATCCTCAAAATACAGCTCAACGCCATCAAGCTCAAAGAGCTTTTTGTATTGCGCAACAATGCAGTTTTTCGGTACAGTCAGAATTTTAACCAGCGCATCGGTATCAAGACCGCTTAACGCGGTAATGACAGGCAGTCTGCCGATTAATTCCGGAATAATACCGTATTTGACAAGGTCGTGCGCAACGACTTCCTTCATCCAGTCGGATTGATCCAGTTCCGCTTTGGACTTAATCTCGGAACCGAATCCAATTACAGAGCTACCCATGCGCTTTTCGACAATTTTTTCCAGTCCGTCAAAGGCACCGCCGCAGATAAACAGGATGTTCTTGGTATTAATTTGTAAAAATTCTTGCTGCGGATGCTTTCTGCCGCCGTGCGGAGGTACGTTGGATACTGTACCTTCTACAATTTTCAGCAGTGCTTGCTGAACGCCTTCGCCGCTGACGTCACGTGTAATAGAGGTGCTTTCCGACTTGCGGGCAATTTTATCAATCTCATCAATATAGATGATGCCGCGCTCAGCGCGTTCGATATCATAATCCGCCGCCTGAATCAGCTTCAAGAGGATATTTTCGACGTCCTCGCCGACATAACCTGCCTCCGTCACCGTCGTGGCATCTGCAATTGCAAAAGGAACATCAAGCGCCTTTGCGAGCGTTTGCGCCAACAAGGTTTTACCGACGCCGGTAGGACCGAGCAGCAAAACATTGCTCTTGGCAAAGTCAACTGAATCATCGCCGGCAAAAACACGTTTGTAGTGATTATAAACCGCTACACTGAGCGTGACCTTCGCATCGTCCTGACCAATGACATATTCGTCCAGAATCGCTTTGATTTCCTTTGGCTTGAGCAGTTCGTTGAAATCCTCTTCGGACATCTGCGGAGCAGACGGATGATACTCGTGATCATGCTTTTGATCAATAATCTCCATACAAAGCTCCACGCAGCGGTCGCAGATATAAGCACCATTACCGGCAATCAGCCGCAAAACCATATCCTGTGGTTTGCCACAGAAGGAACAGTAGATTTCTTTATCGTTTTTGTTAGCCATGGGTGTAACTCACCTTATCTTCTATCAATTACCTTATCAATCAAGCCATATTCCATTGCTTGCTCCGCAGTCATAAAGTTATCACGTTCGGTATCGTTTCTGATGATATCCAACGGCTTTCCGGTGTTTTCGGAAAGGATGCGGTTCAGGCGTGCCTTGGTGTCAAGCATATATTTGGTATGGATTTCCATATCTGTTGCCTGACCTTTATAACCGCCAAGCGGCTGATGAATCATAATCGTACTGTTAGGCAGCGCAAGACGTTTGCCTTTGGCGCCCGCCGAAAGCAGGAACGCGCCCATGCTTGCCGCCATACCCATGCAAATGGTGGAAACATCGCATTTGATATACTGCATGGTATCGTAAATAGCGAAACCGTCTGTCACACTGCCGCCGGGGCTGTTGATATACAGACTGATATCCTTTGTGGGATCCTGACTCTCCAAGAAGAGCAGCTGTGCAACAACAACGCTGGCGGTTGCGGTGTTCACCTCATCGTGCAGCATAATGATTCTGTCATTGAGAAGTCTGGAATAAATATCGTAAGAACGCTCGCCTCTGTTGGTTTGTTCTACTACATAAGGTACTAATGGCATAATATCAAAACCTTTCTAAACTATTTTTTAGCAGGTTATCTGATAATATTCAAATTATTTAATAACCGCACTGTTCTTGACAATTTCAAGAGCCTTCTGCACCTTGATATCTTCGGTAAGGGATTCAACCGGCACAGCAGCTTTTGCTTTTTCTACGTCTACTTTATAAGCCTCTGCCATCTTGCTGTATTCTTCTTCTAAATCAGCTTCGGTGACCTCGACGCCCTCCTGCTTAGCGATTGCTTCAAGAACCAGTCTGAGCTTGACTCTCTTTTCGGCATCTTCCATATACATATTCTTGATGGCTGCCTCATCCATGCCCATGTACTGCATATACATCTTGGGATCCATGCCCTGAGAACGCAGGCGCATCTCAAAATCTCTGACCATCTCGTTAGCCTGATTTTCATACATTTGCTCGAGAATGTCGCCCTGTGCAAGCGCAATCAGCTTTTCGGAAATCTGGTTGTCCACATCCTTGTCGGCTTCTTCAATCAGACGCTTGCCGATGGTTTCTCTGGTTTCTTCAATGTACTCGGCAACGGTTTCCTTCTCCGAAATATCCTGAACGAACTCGTCATCAAACTCGGGAAGCTCTTTGCCCTTGATTTCGT